>NZ_JBXVVH010000011.1:0-127807 GCF_057219185.1 Lacinutrix sp. YIN62 | reverse complement strand
ATTCCAATGGATAGAAACTTGGTATAACAAGAGAAGAAGACACTCCTATTTAGGGTATAAAACTATTAATGAATTTGAATTAAATATGTATAACAACAATCAGGCAGCATAGTCATTCAACTTAAAGTCTAAAATTTTGTTGCATATCCACTTGCGGTAAAAGTTGTGTTTCGGAACGCGTTCGCTCAATTGAAAATGAGAAAATAATTTTTCTTGGTACTCTTTTTTGCCTTGCATAACTAAAGTTAACAAATAACTAAGCCATTTTTAAATTCTTTTACTATCTTTAGCAACAAACTTGTGCAACAGGCACACCGTATAAAATTAATGTGGGTTTTTATGGCTTGCCTAAAGTTTTGGTTTATTTATAAAAGTCCGCTTAAACTTATTTACCTATTTTTAGGTCGACAAAATAAAAACATAAAATAAGTATAAGCTTAGTGTCTCGGCCGACAATTCACGAATTGTCAAACTCCCATACTAATCTTATACAAAAACGTTATGCCACATTAAAAACAACATGACGGTCAAAAACGGGCTGACCCCCCAAATTAAGTTAGAGTATGTGAAAGTGAAAATCTAACTATAAAAAAAAAAGAGTAGCCAAGAGTGAAATGAAAATGACCAAGTATAAAACTTGATAAAAAAAAACAGGTATCAATAAATTAATTTTAACCCTAGAATATAATCAAATGAAAATTATTAAAAAATTTAAATCGAAAATTGCTTATGCATTAACAATCGTTTTTTTGCTTCCTACAATGTATTCTTGTACGACTGATAAACTAACAAACGAATTTGAAGAAAATGCTACTTATAACCAAATTGTCAAAAAATATGAAGGTGCTGCAAAAGAAATGGCAGACGCGTTAAAATCAGTAAATATTGAGTTACAAAACAGCCCACAACAAAGACAAATAAATGGCGTGGAAATAACCCAGGCATTAGTTGACCAATACGCGGTTGCAGCTGGTTATGATGAAGGAGAAGTAACTGTTGAATTAGTTGAGGAAGTAATGGACAAAAACGAAGAATTAATATCACATGGATATATGCAAGTTTTGGACGACTACAATTTAACAGGATTTACTAAACTAAAAATACAGGAAATTCTTGATGGACAAGGTTGGATATCTGATTTACAAAACAGTCCTAACTATGCAAATTTAGCTACAAGCGAGAAAGAAATGCTAACATTTATCAATACTGTTGCTAAAGAATCAAGTTCTTTTACACCAACCGAACAAGCACGTTTTTGGGATGGCTTTACTTCGTTTGGAGTTGGAGTAATTGCAGGTGGAATATTATTAGGTCCAGTAGGTATGTTTTTCGGTGGGTTTATTGGCTCATTTATACACGGTTTAGCGAAGAACAAGACCCCTTAAAATTTAAATCTATTAGTTATGTTAAAAAGAATATTTTTATCATTGATAGTAACCATCGCATTTTTATGCAATGGTTACTCTCAAGAAAGTAAAGACGGAAAAGAACTTATTTTTAATAGCCATATTGGTTTTGGGACACTTGAAATTGAAAATTTATCAAAGTTAAATGTTTCAAGTATCGAGGCTTTTTTAGGTGTCGAGGTTTTCAAATTTAACAACAATAATTCTTTAATTACTGGTGTTGAATATTTAAACCTTTTTGGAAATTTAAATTCTGGAGCAGAAAACAACTATATTGAAAACAAATATCTAAACATTCCTATTATTTATAGAATAAAAAAAGAGAATGATAGTAATATTTCTTTTTTTGGAGATTTAGGTATTTATGGTTCTTATCTATTAAAGAGCAAGTTTGAAGATATAGAGAATTCGATTTCTAACACAGAGAATGGAATCGGTTTAAATTTAGGTCTTCAAGCAAGCATTGGTGCAAGTATTAAGTTTGATGATGCTTTTAAATTTAATATAGGAATTAAATCAAAATCTGACATACTAAATAATTCTAAAAATTCATTACCCGAATACAAATTATCAAATATGTATTCAGTATTGTTAGGTTTTAATTATAAATTTTAATAAATATATCAAGTTGAAATATTTGAGCATTTTTGCCATACTAATTTTATTAAGTTGCAATGAGCGAAATAACCATATTGATTTTAATTATTTTAATAAGGATAACACCTACATAATTTTCAGAGGAACTAATACCAAACAAGGTTATTTCGCCAAACAATTCAATATCAAAGATAGTTTAAGCACTCATGTAGGCATCTTGCTATTCCAAGATTCCAAATGGTTAATTTATAATGTTTCTGATTTTAAAGACAAATTTTCTGATTTTAAGACACAAAACTTAAATGAGTTTTTGACTTGCGAAGATGGAAAGGTTTTATACATGAGTGTTTGGACTATAAAAGGAAATAACCTAAAGGAAACTCGCTTAATTGCATCAGTCTTGAATAAATACAAAAAAAAGAAAATCAAGTTTGACCCATATTTCACTCTTAACGATTCAACAAAATTATATTGTTCAGAATTTGTAAATATTGTTTTGAAGTCTGTTGATTCGACTAAATTTAATTTCAAACCAATAAAAAGAGAATTAAAAGGAATGTATAAAACTTATTTTCAAAAAGACACTTTAAATTATTATCCTGTTGACATATTTGAATTTAGTCCTTTTATTATTAAAAAAAAGGAATGGCATTTTGAAGAATAACTTGGCATAACACGGGTAATCGTTGCACAAGTCTATAAAAACATTCAAAAGCTCCTTTTATAGGAGCTTTTACTTTGTTAAAACCAATACTATTTAAATTTAGGATGCCTATTATATTAGCTCTAACAGCTTTATTTGGGGCCTAAACAAGCGTTTTACAAGACAAAATAAATGCTTCATTGCTTTAGCATCCATTTTCACATTTTTTACAATGAATTTTAAATATTTCTTCAAGTTGTAGGCAATTGCAGACAGATGCATGACTTTGTTTGCTTGTTGCATTCCTATAGTGTTGATTTTCCGAAGTCCCATAAACTGTGTGAGGGTCCCAAAAACGGGTTCTACCGTACTTTGTCGTTTGGATTTTAGATACCTGCCTTTTGGACTATTTACTCGTTTGTTGTTACGTTCGTATTCTTCTCGGTAATAGGTCACAGAAAATGTTTTCTCTTTTGCACTTTTTCCTAAACACGCTTTGGCTATGGGACATCCTTTGCATTGCATACTTGAACCTCTGTACGCTTTCTTTTTGGTTTTGGTACGGGAATCCAAAAACACCTTTTTAAAGGGAATGATAGTGCCTTGTGGACACAGGTAATGATCCTCTTCTTTTTGGTAAACAAATCCTCTGGACCTCCTTTATAAGTGCCATGAGGGGGAATATAACTTTCCAAACCTATTGCTTCTGAAAATGCATAATTTTCGCCACTGCTATAGCCGGTATCAGCAACACAGTTCCGCCAAAGTAACCCTTGCTTGTGCAGTTTAGTTTTTAAGCGTTTGGTGATGTCCTGTAAATATTGGTTGTCTTTTTTATCGGCATGGTATGCCTTGATATCTGTAATGACATGATGCGCCGTATCTACACTAAGCTGGCTCATATAATTTAACTTTCTCGCTTTTCCTGGTTTTACACTTATACGTGCATCTGGATCGGTGGGACTGTAATGGGTTTTATTGGAGGTGTATCTACTTCCTTTATTTCCAGCGCCAGGACGTTGATCTTGCTCTGCTGCCCACTTCTTATTTCTGCTTTTTAGGGCTTGTAATTCTTTTGCATTTGCGGTGATGCTTTGCTGGTCTTCTGAAGCTTTATTGTTTTGAGCTTTACGGATTATAGTTTCCTTATCGCGACTACTTATGTGGCGTATTTTTCTCAAATGAGCATCCAAATCTTCTTTAGGAACTTTTAGCTCTAAAGTATCCATAGAAGCATTCGCCTTTATAGGAGCTGAGTCAATGGTTTGAGTATGGCCACTTACCGTCCCTTTTTCAACGCACATACTCAATACCTTTGTAAAAACGTCTTCAAAAATATGTTCAGGAAATAATTGACGCGTGCGACTAATGGTAGAATGCCAAGGCAAAGCTTCATCAATATCATAGCCCAGAAAATACAGTATATCTAAGCGCATACTGCAATGTTGTATCAATTTACGGTCGCTTATTAAATTTTCTAAATACCCCACCAAACACAATTTAAAGAACACAACAGGATCAATACTTTTCTGACCACTCTCGCCATAAAAAGGCTGGGTTGATGCATATAAAAAATCTAAATGTAATACCGCTTTTAACTTACGGTAAAAGTTGTGTTTCGGAATGCGTTCGCTCCATTGAAAATGAGAAAATAATTTTTCTTGGTACTTTTTTTTGCCTTGCATAACTAAAGTTAACAAATAACTAAGCCACTTTTAAATTCCTTTACTATCTTTAGCAACAAACTTGTGCAACAGGCACAACACCTAAACTGCATTAAAACGCAACTTAGCCACAACGTTGCGTACAGGCTGACCATTTATAAAAGGAATGCGTTAGAAAATAGCTTATCTTCGCTTTCGCTACGTAAACCATTTTTACAAAACAACACATATACTTAAACGTTGGCAACAATTGAGGGAAATCAGAAAACTGAATGAAATTAATCTTTAAACTTCAAATATTTGTAGTTCATTTATGGTTTTTAGTTTGTACATATTTAATGCTGACTGAAAATGATAAGCCTGATTATATCGGAAAAACAGAATCTAATAAAACGGAACTTTATGAAATTTTCTTTTATATTTCGTTACTGATTTTAGTACTTTTTCACATCTCAATTTTAGGCAAGTATTTATTAAAAAAGTCAAAATAAATTCTGACTTAAATGTGGAATGAAAAGCAAAACGGAATTTGAGCAAGTTTGCTAAATTATAGATCAATCGGAGTTTATAATATTAGGAAATCTGAATTGAACGCAAGAATTCACTCTTGCGGAATCGAATGACAGAACGAAAATATAGCGGAATTTTTCGCAGGTTTGTTTTTCAATTTTTTAGAATTAAAAAAACGTAAAGACAAAAAACAACAGTTGGCTACACCAGCAACCATTACACAAGTCTCTAAAAAAATATTCAAAAGCTCCTTTTACAGGGGCTTTTACTTTGTTAAGACCAGTACAAGTGTTTTTAATTTCATTTTTAAGAACTATTAAGACATTCCTTAAGGAATATTAAGCGATACTATATTTTAAAAAATTAACACTCTAAGAATATTCCAAAAAAAGAACTAGGAACAATATTAAGAAGTTTAAAAAGAAGAAAAGCTAAGAGGGCTTGTAAAATCAAAAAAAAAGTAAATGATTGATTAATCTTTAGATGATTTAAAAACTAAAAAACTTACCACTATATTTACCACTAAAAATAAAACCCCCATAAACATTGATGTTTATGAGGGTTTAAGTGAAGGCGATAGGATTCGAACCTATGACCGTTGCCTTAGAAGGGCAATGCTCTATCCAGCTGAGCTACGCCTCCAAATATAAAGATTAATTAGTCGGGGTGGCAGGATTCGAACCTGCGGCCTCCACGTCCCAAACGTGGCGCGATAACCGGGCTACGCTACACCCCGAATTAATCTAAAACTGCGGAGAGACAGGGATTCGAACCCTGGGTACCCTTTTGGGGTACGACGATTTAGCAAACCGCTCCTTTCGGCCACTCAGGCACCTCTCCAATTGTTGTTTTTATGTGATATGAACTAGCAATTAATTGCGGGTGCAAATTTAAGACAACATCTTGGATATCGCAACATTTTTTTCGCTTTTTTTTAAAAAATTATTCTGGATATTCAATTCGCAAATGGTAAATATTTGCAAGCTTGTGCTTTAGCACTTTTTTTATAGATTGAATTTCTTTAAAAGTAATACTCGCATTTAGAAATTGCCCATTATCCATTTGCTTATTTAGTATATTTTCCACAAAATTATCAATTTTAGTAGCGGTTGGTTCTTTTAAACTCTTAGAAGCAGCTTCAACACTATCACACATCATCAAGATTGCTGTTTCTTTACTAAAAGGTCTCGGTCCAGGGTAAGAAAAATCATTAATGTCTGTGTTTTCATTAGCGGCTTTCGCTTTCATATAAAAATAATATACGCTACTAGTACCATGGTGCGTTCTAATAAAATCAATAACCCGATCTGGTAAGTTGTTTTTTCTGGCTATCTCTATGCCATTTATAATATGATCTATAATTACTTTTGCGCTTTCTTTTGATGATAATTCATTATGCGGATTAATTCCAGAAGATTGGTTTTCTGTAAAATATGTAGGCTGCTTCATTTTACCTATATCATGATACAATGCACCTACCCTAACTAACATTGCATTTGCCCCTATTTCATTAGCACAGGCTTCTGCTAAATTCGCTACATTTAATGAATGATGAAAGGTTCCTGGAGCAATATTTGCTAATTGTTTTAAAAGCTTAGAATTAGTGTCTGAAAGCTCTAAAAGAGAAACATCAGAAACCAACCCAAATAGTTTTTCATAAATATAAATAAGGGGTTGCACAAATAATGTCGCCAATCCGCAAAGCACAAACAAACCAAAAGTGCCCCATTTTAATGTTTCAATACTCCCTTCATGGATCACAAAGAAAGCAAAGTAAGCAATGATATATACTAATGTTATCTGACCTACAGAAATAAATAAATTCGCCCGTTTATAGAGCTCAGAAACGGTTAAAATCGTTACAATACCAGCTATAATTTGTAAAAACATATACTCATAGCTATTGGGCACAATAAAACCTAAAAGCAGAACAGTTATCACATGTGTAAAAAGCCCTAATCTTGCGTCGAAAAAGGCTTTTAGAACCAATGGTAATATTACAATTGGAACGATATATATGTATTTTGAATTATAATTAACAACTAAGGTTGTTAATTATACCATTAATAATATATTAAAGAAAATAAAAGTTACTTTGGTATTATTTCCAAAAACGTCAACTCTATACTTCCTTAGAAATAAAAGTAACATTAATAACGCTAATGCCACCAATAGTGTATAGGCAAAAACAATCCAATTATAATTGGACTCACTCCAAACTTGAGACTCAAATTCAGACTCCAACGATTTTAGAATAAGCAAATTATCTCCAGTTACAATTTCACCTTTAGAAATTAAAAGCGTTCCTTTCTCTATACCTCCTCTAGTATAATATATTGTTTTTAAAGCCTCGGAAAGCGAGCGTTCTGTTAAAGAAGCATCATAGGTAACATTAGCCTTTATAATATCAAAAAAAAGCGCTGTTAGCGTACCCGAATATTTTTGTAAATCGGTATTTGCCAGTGCTTTTGTAATCTTAGTCTTTACGTCTTCTAACCTATATAAGCTCGAAAACTGCGTTTTGTATTTTTCGACCCTATCATCTAGAATCGTTATTTTTTTGTTTTTTGAAATAGAAACACTTTCCTCTAATATACCATAAGCATATAAATCATTTATAATCTCTCCGCCTTTATCTTTGAGTGCCTTAAAATCAGCTTTATATATAGAATCTAAAAACACCAGATTAAAATTATCATTGTATTCCGATTTCACAATAGGAACAACCCAAGGTTTCAGATTAAAATACGCAATGGCGTTAGCTTCAATTTGTTGTTTCTCTATAGCAATTTCGTCTGCTGTTTTTTGAATAGCAAAATTAAAAGGGGCGTATAAATTTTCGGATTGCCAAGGCTTTCCTTTTTCAAAATCATATTTAAATCTGCCACTTTTGGGGAACAAATAAACGATTAAAAAAGTGGTAACTATAAAAAGAAGCACTTTATAAATTAGTGCATGGTTTTTATAAAAAGTATTAATCAAGTCCTTCATTCTGTTTTGCTTGTACTTTTGTTTTTACTAAAATTTGGATATTATCTATTTCAAATGTAGTAAATATTCACTGTTCATCTTGTTATTATCTCTTGAAGGTTCTAATTTTTACCAAAAAATGATTAATTTCGCATGACTTATATATTAATACTCTCACAAATGAATAAAGAAGTAGTTATCGTTTCAGCAGCAAGAACTCCAATAGGCAGTTTCTTAGGTGCTTTATCAACAATTCCTGCCCCTAAATTGGGTGCTATAGCCATAAAAGGAGCTCTTGAAAAAATAAATTTAAAACCAGAATTAGTACAAGAGGTTTTAATGGGAAATGTCGTACAAGCTGGAACAGGTCAAGCTCCTGCTAGACAAGCTGCTATTTTTGCTGGAATTCCAGATACAGTACCTTGTACAACAGTTAACAAAGTATGTGCTTCTGGAATGAAAACTGTAATGCAAGCAACACAATCTATTGCTTTGGGAGATGCAGATATAATTGTTGCTGGAGGTATGGAAAACATGAGTTTAATTCCACATTATTTCCATGCTCGTAATGCTACTAAATTTGGCCCTGCCAGTTTAATAGATGGTATGCAAAAAGATGGTTTGGTAGATGTTTACGATCAAAATGCAATGGGTGTTTGTGCAGATGCTTGCGCTTCAGAACATCATTTTTCAAGAGAAGATCAAGATGCTTATGCAATACAATCCTATAAGCGTTCTGCAGCAGCATGGGACGCTGGAAAATTTGATAATGAAATTGTTCCTGTTGCAGTCCCTCAGCGTCGTGGAGAGCCAGTTATAGTTAGTAAAGATGAAGAATATACCAATGTAAAGATGGAAAAAATACCCGCTTTACGCCCTGCATTTACAAAAACAGGAACAGTAACAGCTGCCAATGCTTCTACAATTAACGATGGTGCTGGTGCTATGGTATTAATGAGTAAAGAAAAGGCCGAAGAACTTGGCTTAAAACCATTAGCAACTATTAAAAGTTATGCAGATGCAGCGCATGAACCAGAATGGTTTACTACAGCGCCTTCTAAAGCCTTACCAAAAGCTTTAGACAAAGCAGGTATGACTATTAAAGATGTTGATTTCTTTGAATTTAATGAAGCTTTTTCAGTTGTAGGCTTAGCCAACATGAAAATTCTTGGCTTAAATGATAGTACTGTAAATGTAAATGGTGGTGCGGTCTCATTAGGTCACCCACTAGGATGCTCTGGCGTTAGAATATTAATTACATTGCTTAATGTCTTAGAACAAAATAATGCAAAAACAGGTGCAGCTGCTATTTGTAATGGTGGCGGTGGTGCTTCTGCAGTTGTTATAGAAAGACCTTAATTAGTAAAACAATCACGAATTCGATTTAACCCATAATACAACAGCTCATTAATTAATGCATTACGGAATTTGTAATTTAAGTATCGTTCCTCTAAGACTTGAAGCCTCGGATACTAGTGAAATGGTTTCACAAGTACTATATGGTGGTTTCTTTAAAGTTCTAGAGCAACGCAAGTCTTGGCATAAAATCCGATTGGCATTTGATAAATATGAAGGTTGGATAGATCATAAACAATATTTTGAGATAACTAAAGCGCAGTATGAAAATCTGCTGTCTGAACCATTAAAGTTGTCTACAGATTTAGTAGAATTTATTCAAGGAAAGGATAAACAACTCTATCCCATTCCATTGGGATCTTGTTTAAATGGACTATCGCTTATGAACCATACTTTTGATGGTGTTTTTACAGACATAAAACACCCAAAAGAAAATATTATAAAATCTACCTTTCTATATCTTAATGCACCGTATTTATGGGGAGGAAAAACCTTGTTTGGTATTGATTGCTCAGGTTTTACACAAATGATTTATAAATTAAATGGCTATAAATTACTCCGCGATGCTTCACAACAAGCAACGCAAGGTGAAGCCCTAAGTTTTATAGAAGAAAGTGAACCTGGCGATTTAGCTTTTTTTGATAATAATGATGGCGATATTATCCATGTTGGTATTATAATGAAAGACAATTATATAATACATGCACATGGAAAAGTTAGGATTGATAGATTAGATCATTCGGGCATCTATAATATAGATAAACAAATCCATACTCATAAATTAAGAGTGATAAAAAAAATTATTTAAATTAAAAACGTCTACAAAATGATTTTGTAGACGTTTTTTTAACTTTATAGCAGCCTCCTATACTTTTATAGTTATAAAAACAGATTTTATCTTATCTATAATTCCTTGTAAAATACTAAAGATAGCATCGGAAGAAAACCCACCTATTAACGCTAAAAGACTTTTATTAAACAAATTAAGATTGTCTGGATTTGTTGTATTATACACGGAAATAATTTCAGACATAATAAGACCAGATATAATACCTAATATTATTTGTGCAATATATTCTATAGATTCTTCTGGTATTAATGTCCCATTCTTTACCGAAGCACTTATATTTTTAAGAAGATAAAACAACACCCCTAAACCAGAAATACAAGATAAGAAAACAAGATTTAAAAGTAATGGTAAGCCTTTACTTTCCATAATCCCTAAGCCCAAAGACTTATTATTTACATGTCCAGATAACCCTGTAATTATAAAGCCCCCTAAAAACATAAGCGATAGCAGTATTAAGTTTCTAACCAAAGGCAATTTATTTAATGGCGATTTTCCTTCACCGTTTTCATATAATCGCTTTGTATAGTCAATGGATTTAGGTGTTGCAGGCGCTACATTTTTACATAATAAATTGTGAGCGTTAATTAAGTCGTCTATACTACTATTTTGGATTAATGCATTAACTTCTGTATTTATAATAATCCCATTGTACGCAGCATACGACAGCATATTGTTAATATCCATACTCAGTTCTTCTACAACTGTTTTAGATATTCCTGGTTTTGTTGCTTTAGTTACAGGCGCTTTAGTTTCATTATTTTCTGTTTCTTTTTTTTTAACATTGGTTACTGTGGGCGAATTTACTTTAGAAACAACCTTTTTCTGCTCTAAATTGGTTAGTGTAGTTGCCATTTATTTTGGTTTTATTAGAAATTGATTACATCGTTTATATAGACAAACTAAAATAAGATATAGACACTTCTAAAAACCGCGTATAAATACTTGTTTTTACATTCAATTTATGATAATCCCTTCAGTAAAAGGGCATAATACAATTACCCTATACCTCAATTAAAAACAGGTAGCTTATTAAGTTTATGAAAACCAATAGCTTTAAAATCACTAATTACCATATCTGCCAAAGCATAATTTTGATTTTTAGAATTCACACTATCAAACCCAACACAATATATTCCAGCAGATTTTGCGGCTTTAATTCCATTAGTAGAATCTTCAATTACCAGACACTCATCAGCCTTAAAACCAGAAGCTATTGCTGCTTTTTCAAAAATCTCAGGATGTGGTTTTGATGCCTTTAAATCGGCTCCACTTAATTTCGCAATGAAATACTGATTTAAATCAAACCGATCGAACACATTATTAATAGTGAACATAGAAGCAGAAGATGCTAAAACCAAAGTCAATCCATTACTATGATACTCTTTTATAAGCGCAAGCACACCATCAATAAGCTGTAAACTAGGATCATTGTGAAATAAACTTGTAAAGCTCTTACGTTTGCTTTGAACCAATTCTTCTGGATCATTCTTCAAGTTAAAGTACTTACATAATTGTCTGCATATATTTATAGTAGATTGCCCTGTAAATGACTCGTACAATGCTGTGGAAACAGAAATTCCAAAGGCATCAAACATCATATAATAGGCTTTATGGTGTAATGGTTCTGTATCTACAATAACCCCATCCATATCAAAAAGTACAGCTTTAAGCATAATTTTATATTTATTTAAGCGAATATAATTATTGTTCCTATAATAAATACAGTCGTTACAATTTTATAAAGAATAATTAATACTACTTTTGTAATACACAATACCTAATCTATTTATGTTTACTTATATCGCCTTTGCTGCTCTATTGGGTTTTGCAATATTTTCGTTTTCAAAAACAAAAAAAAAGAAAGCAGCCACCTTTCCTGAACATTGGCACCCTATTTTATTAAAAAAAGTATTGTTCTATAAAAATTTAACCCATACAGATCAAATACGATTTCAAAAAAGAATGATGCTTTTTTTAAGCGAAATAAATATTGATGGCGTTTCTACAACCATCGAAGAATTGGATAGAATACTTATAGCTGCCAGCGCTATCATTCCTGTTTTTGGATTCAAAGAATGGCATTACAATAATTTAAGTGGTATTATATTATATCCCAATGCGTTTAATGCTGATTTAGAGTTTTCTAAAAATGGAAAACAAAGACGCATATTAGGAATGGTTGGTACAGGTCGCTTCGAAAAACAAATGATTCTTTCCAGAAAAGCACTGCGTTTAGCTTTCCAAAACGATACCGATAAATACAACACCCCTGTACATGAATTTATTCATTTAGTAGACAAAATGGATGGCAATACAGATGGAATTCCAAAACAATTATTGCGTAGAGATTATATAAAACCATGGTTAGAATTAATGCATAATGAAATGAAAGCTATTAATAACGACCAATCTGATATTAGAAAATATGCATTGACCAATGAAGCCGAATTTTTTGCTGTCGTTTCCGAATATTTCTTCGAGAGACCTCAATTATTTAAACGGAAGCATCCTAAATTATATAAAATGCTACAAGAGTGTTTCCAGCAAAACCCTGCGAAAAGAAAGTAGTTTTTTATTGCCAATGAATGTTGTAATTTGCAAACTTAAATTTTGATGTCATGAAAATAGAACAAATATACACTGGATGCCTTGCCCAAGGAGCGTATTATATAGAAAGTGAAGGCAATGTTGCCATAATAGACCCTTTACGCGAGGTTAAAGATTATCTAACCAAAGCTAAAAATGATAAGGCACAAATTAAATATATTTTTGAAACCCATTTCCATGCAGATTTTGTTAGTGGACATTTAACGCTATCTAAAGAAACTGATGCTCCTATTATATATGGTCCTACAGCTAAGCCAGCATTCGAAGCAATAATTGCCGAAGATGGTCAAGAATTTAAATTAGGTAAAATAACCATAAAGGCTTTACATACACCTGGGCATACTATGGAAAGTACAACTTACCTCTTAAAAGATGAAACAGGAAAAGATTATGCCATTTTTAGTGGAGATACTTTATTTTTAGGAGATGTTGGGCGTCCAGATTTAGCTCAAAAGGCTGCAAATATGACTATGGAAGAACTCGCAGGCTTATCTTTTGATAGCTTACGTAGTAAAATCATGCCACTAGCCGACGATATTATCGTATACCCTGGCCATGGCGCAGGTTCTGCATGTGGTAAAAACATGATGAAAGCAACGGTAGATACTCTAGGAAATCAAAAACAAGTGAATTATGCTCTTAGAGCAGATATGACCAAAGAAGAGTTTGTAAAAGAAGTTACCGATGGGCTTTTGCCACCGCCTCTCTACTTCCCTTTAAATGTAAAACTTAACAAAGAAGGCTATACTCATATAGATGAAGTCATAACGAAAGGAACTAATGCTTTATCACCTGAAGCTTTTGAGACTACAGCCAATGATACTGAAGCTTTAATTTTAGACGTACGTCACCAATCTGATTTTATCAAAGGCCATATTCCACGTTCTATTTTTATTGGTCTTAAAGGAGGTTTTGCCCCTTGGGTTGGTGCCTTAATAGCAGATGTAAATCAGCCATTATTACTAGTGGTAGATAAAGGTAGTGAAGAAGAAGCTATTACCAGATTATCTCGTGTAGGTTTTGATAATACACTAGGGTATCTTGAAGGAGGTATTGAAGCTTGGAAAGCTTCTGGAAAAGAAACTGATGCTCTTCTCTCTATTTCTGCCGAAGCTTTTAAAACTAAATTAGACGCAGAAACTATTCCTGTTTTTGATGTTCGAAAAGAAGGTGAGTTTACTACGGGGCATATTGAAAACGCCAATTTAACACCTCTAGACAACCTTAATAGCCATTTAGCTAAGTTTCCTGAAAAAGAAAATTTCTATATTCATTGTGCTGGTGGTTATCGCTCTGTAATTGCAGCATCTATACTAAAAAGTAGAGGAATACATAATCTAGTCGATATCGCAGGAGGAATGGCAGCTATAAAAAAAGCTGGGATTCCTGTATCAGACTTTGTATGTCCTTCAACATCTAAATAATTTATGGAATTAATATACAATACTTGGCCTTGGTATATTGCTGGACCATTAATAGCTCTTACAATGTTCTTGCTTCTTAAATTAGGTAAGCGATTTGGAATGTCTTCAAATTTAAGAACGTTATGTACTATTGGTGGTGCTGGTCGCTATGCCGATTTTTTTAAATTTGATTGGAAAGCTAATAAATGGAACCTATGGGTTGTTGTTGGTGTTATTGTTGGTGGCTTTATAGCCTTTCACTTTTTAACGCCTAGGCCTCCGCAAATAAATCAAGAGGTTGTAATACAATTACACGACCTTGGTTTTAATAGTGTTAACAAATCCTATTTACCCTTAGAATTATTTAGTTTAGACAACTTATTATCATTAAAAGGGGCTTCTATTTTATTAATAGCAGGCTTTTTAGTTGGATTTGGAACGCGTTATGCAGGTGGTTGCACTTCTGGGCATGCTATTTCTGGTATAAGCAATCTTCAACTCCCCTCTTTAATTGCTGTAATAGGCTTTTTTATAGGAGGTTTAGTTATGGTTCATTTTATTTTCCCTATAATTTTTTAATATGAGACAAACATTATATTTTTTTGGAATAGGATTATTTTTAGGCATCCTATTTATTAAATCGGAAGTTGCGTCATGGTTTCGCATTTATGAGATGTTTCAATTTAAAAGTTTTCATATGTATGGTATCATTGGCTCTGCAATAGTATTGGGTATTATTGCTGTTAAATATTTAAAATATACACAAGCCAAGGATATTAACGGTGAAGACATTGTAATACCTGAAAAAGACAAAGGTGTAGTAAGATATCTTTCTGGTGGAATAATCTTTGGATTAGGTTGGGCTTTAGCTGGTGCTTGTCCTGGTCCTATGTATGTATTATTAGGCTCTGGATTTGCTAGTATTCTTATACTTATTTTTGGTGCACTACTAGGTACATTTGTCTATGGCCTTATTAAAGATAAACTTCCGCATTAAAAACAACACAACATAATTTCCTATATAAAAATGATCAAACACATTAGCGTTTGATCATTTTATAGTTATATCCCTTAAGAGTATGTATCGTTACAGTAAGTTATAATAAAGCCACCTAGAATAAATTTAATCTTTTTATAAATCACTTGTAACATTTTAAAAAATTGTGCGTCATATCAGTATCAATCAAAAAAATCAAAGAGCGATGAGAGAAGATAAACAATTATTAGTCATTACCCATTTAAGTCAATTAGTAACACTATTAACAGGTTTTGGAAGTTTAATCCTTCCTTTAATTCTTTGGGTCACACAAAAAGAACGCGTGTACCAAATGGATTCTCATGGAAAAAGTATTATTAATTTTCAATTAAGCTTAATAATATATGCTATTATTTGTGTTCCATTAATTCTATTATTTGGATTAGGTATCTTAGGGTTCATCATTCTAGGTATTATAGCAATTATATTTCCCATTATTAATGCAATAAAAGTAAACAATGGCGAAAGCCCATCATATCCTTTATCTCTTAATCTTATTAGTTAGTTTAGTTTAATACTGAGATAAAAAAAAGCGTCTACAATTTTGTAGACGCTTTTGGTATATTTAAAATAACGCTTATTTATTATTATTCATATATTTTCCCTTTTTACTACCTGCGTAAATTTCATATTTTAATAAACGGGAGTCTAATTTCGCATTCATCAGGTGAATTTTTCTTGAAGGTCTCAAACCAACATGCTTAATCGCTTCTATATTAGAAGTAATAAACCAAGCATCAGTATTTGAATAATTTTGTTTTAAGGTATCCCCTATATTCTTGTAAAATTCTTCCATTTTAATGTCTAAACGCTCTCCGTATGGTGGATTAAAAACCATATGTAACTTTCTATCACCTCCTTTTTGGGTCTTGAAAAAATCTTCATGTTTTATGGTAATAAACTCATCTAAATGCGCATTCTTCACATTATCTTTGGCTTTAGTAACGGCACTTGGTGACTTATCAAACCCATATATTTTGTAATGAAAATCACGTGTTTTATTTAATAAAGATTCTTCTATTTTCTCAAATAATTCTACATTCCAATCTTGCCAACGTTCAAAAGCAAACTCTTTACGCATTAAATTTGGAGGAATATTGCAGGCTATCATTGCCGCTTCTGCTAACATTGTTCCACTACCGCACATAGGATCCATAAAATCGGATTGCCCATCCCAGCCTGAAAGCATAATTAAGCCTGCTGCTAAAACTTCATTAATTGGGGCTATATTAGTCGCCATTTTATAGCCGCGTTTATGTAAAGAATCTCCCGAGGAATCTAAAGAAATATTACAAACATACCTGTCTATATGCACATTAATCTTTAAATCTGGAAATTTTAAATCTACATTTGGCCGTTCGCCTGTCTCGTCTCTAAATTTATCAACAATAGCATCTTTCGTTTTTTGAGAAATATACAACGAATGTGTAAATACCTCTGAGTTTAATGTGGAATCTACAGCAATACTTCCTGTAGGTTTCAAATATTTACTCCAATCCATTTTATACACTTGATCATACAAATCTTTTTCGTTTCGTATTCTAAACGTATGTATGGGTTTTAATATTTTTGTTGCTGTGCGTAAAGCCAAATTGGCTTTATACATAAAGCCCTTGTCTCCAACAAAACTAACGTTACGCACCCCAGCCTTAATCTCTCGAGCTCCTAATTGAGTTAATTCTTTTGATAATAATTCTTCAAAGCCAAATAAGGTTTTGGCAACCATTCTGAAATTTTCTTCCATTCTTTTCGTCCAATAGATTGCAAAAATAATCTATTTTTGTACTAAACATACAATTAAGTAAAACGAGATTCTCATTTTTTTGAGAAATATTATGACGAAAGACAAAACAACTTGGTATACCTCTTGGTTTGATACTCCATTTTATCACATTTTATATAAAGATAGAGATTACAGCGAAGCTGAGAATTTCATGTATAATCTTACAGAATATTTAAATCTTCCTGAGCATGGAAAAATTCTTGATTTGGCCTGTGGTAAAGGCAGACACTCTGTTTATTTAAATAGTATAGGTTACGATGTTACTGGTGTAGATTTATCTAAAAACAGTATCGATTATGCTAAACAATATGAAAATAACATGCTCAAATTTGACGTGCATAATATGTGTAACCCTTACGACAATAAATTTGATGCTGTTTTTAATCTCTTTACTAGCTTTGGGTATTTTGAAAAACCTGAAGACAATTTAAGTACAATAAAAGCTATAAAGGCCAATTTAAATGCTTATGGATTTGGAGTCATCGATTTCTTAAACAGTGAATACGTTATAGAACACTTAGTACCTGAAGATATAAAAACCGTAGATGGTATCGCTTTCCACCAAAAAAGACGTGTTGAAAATGGATTCATTATAAAAGACATTTCATTTACATTCGAAAATGAAAATCATCAATATCAAGAACGTGTTAAGGCACTATCCATGGCCGATTTTGAATCGTATTTTAAGCAAGCAGGCGTATATTTAATCGATGTTTTTGGCGATTATAAATTACGTAAATTTGACAAAAAATCATCTGAACGTCTAATTCTTATCTTTAAATAAAGAATGCTAGCTACCATACTACCTATTTTGTCCGTTGTACTGGGTTATTTAATCGTTTGGTTTTTAAAACCAAAACAACATAAAAACCTTAAGCTTCTACTTGCTTTTAGCGGGGCTTTTCTTCTATCTATTACCGTATTTCATTTTTTACCCGAGGTATATCACCACCACAGTAAGCATGTTGGCTTATTTATAATGATTGGTATTTTATTACAAATAATTTTAGAGTTTTTCTCTAAAGGTGCAGAGCATGGACATGTCCATTTAGATAAGAATGAAGCTAGTTTCCCTTGGTTATTATTTATTAGTTTAAGTATTCATAGTATTTTAGAAGGCGTTCCTATAGAAACACATCATAATTTAATGTATGGTGTTATTATTCATAAACTACCTGTAGCTATTATTTTGGCTACGTTCTTTTTAACTTCCAAACGAAGCAAAGCCTTTAGTATTATCTTTTTATTACTTTTTGCTTTAATGACGCCATTTGGCGTTTTCTTGGCGGCCAATTTCACGTTTATTGAAACCTATTTCATGGAAATTTCATCTATAGTTATAGGTATTTTCTTACACATATCAACAACGATATTGTTTGAAAGTAATGAAGGTCATAAATTTAATATTACAAAATTACTAACCATTGTATCTGCTATTATTTTAGCGTATATTATATAATAAGTATTTTAGCATTTAATAATTTATTTATACATGTTTTCTAAAGAAGAATCTAGACAAATTCGACAACTCTTTTGGACCAGTTTTGGAAAATCGTTTCCAAGAAAATGGATTTTATACGATACTAAAATTAAAGGTTTTAGTTTTAAATTTCATTTTGATAATAAAACTGCTGCTGTTTTTCTTGATTTAGAAGATGATTTAGAAAATAGAATAAACTACTGGGAAAAATTACAATCGTTACAGACTATTATCTTGAATGATTTTCTTCCTGAAGCTCTATTTGAAGAGGAATACTATTTAGAAAACGGAAAAGAAATATCTAGAGTTTATGTTTCATTAGACAAAAAAGTATCAATTCACAACAAAAATAATTGGCAAGAAGTCATGGCTTTTTTTAATGAAAAAATGAGTGCTTTTGAAGCTTTTTTTGAGGAATATAAAGCTATTATTAAGCCATAATTCCCCAATTGATAATCGCCAGTAAGCGCATTTAAAATTAGCTTATTAATAACACTTTTTAGCAAGCTATGTTCCCCTTTGTAAATTTCACCCCATAACACTTAAAACTTAACAAATTAATTTTTAGCACATTGGGTCTTTTTTTCATATCTTAAACACATAATTACCTTTTTATAGGTTAAATTAAAATTTAGATATGACTTGACTTAAAATTCTTTTTTTATAAAATGTTGTAATTCCACTTTCCTACATTATAATATTTATTGCAATTATTTTCTTTCAAAATGATAAAAGTCATCATTATTGTTTGTTAAATAAAAGATATTTGTGTCTAGCATTTAAAATTAATTATTATGACCAACCTCAGAATTTCAAGTTTATTATGTTTCATACTTATATTATCATCTATAAGTATAAAGGCGCAAACACTGGATATTGATGCCGACGTACGAGCGCGTTTCGAATATCGCCATGGTTTCAATAATCTATTCCCAAATGATACCGATCCTGCGGCCTTTGTAAGTCAACGGACACGTTTAAATATTGACTATAAAGCAGAAAAACTTCAACTATTTATGGCTCTACAAGATGTAAGTACTTGGGGAGATACACGCCAAACCTTACCTATTGATGGAAACGATTCCTTTTCGGTATTTCAAGCCTATGTACAGTTACATTTTAACGAAAATTGGTCTACTAAATTAGGAAGGCAAACGATTGCTTATGATGATCAGCGTATTTTTGGTGAATTAGATTGGGCAATGCAAGGCCGTTTTCATGATGCTGCTATTATTAAGTATAAAAAAGATAATTTTATGGCCGACTTAGGTGGTGCTTTTAATCAAGAGCAACCTGCAAATGAAGGTAATACCTTCAATATTCAAGGCTTTTTCACATACAAAGCTATGCAATATGTACATTTAAAAAAATCTTGGGATAAACTGTCTGCTAGTATTCTTTTTTTAAATACTGGATTTCAAAATTTTACTGGCGTTGATAATGATATCGCTGATGGTGTTACATACAGACAAACGGCGGGTACTTTCGTTAAGTTTCCTATTAAAAAAGTAAATGTAACGGGAAGTGCATATTATCAATTTGGTGAAGCTGATGCCACTACAAATTTAGAGGCTTACCAGATTGCTTTGGAAGGCACTTACAAAACAAACAAAATGATATACGGATTAGGTTTTGAACTCTTGAGTGGAACAGATCAAGAGGGAGATTCTAAAAACAAATCGTTTTTTCCTTTGTACGGAACAAACCATAAATTCAATGGGTTTATGGATTATTTTTATGTGGGCAATCACGTTAATAACGTGGGGCTTAATGATATTTATGCTAAAATGATATTTACCACTGGAGAAAAATCAAATTTACTTTTAAAAGGCCATTATTTTGCTTCAAACGCTAACTTAGCTAATGATGCTGATAATTATTTAGGTACAGAAATAGATATGGTTTATACTCAAAAACTAATGCCTTATGTAAAACTTAATGTTGGCTATTCGCATATGTTTGCATCTGAAAGCATGAGTTTAATAAAAGAAGGAAGACCCCATGACAATACAAATAATTGGGGCTGGGTACAACTTACAATAAATCCAAAGCTATTTAGCACTAATTTGAATAAAGAATAATAATTTTCCCTTATTTCGTTTGAAGCTTAAAAAAAGTCCTCACGATATTAGTCGTGAGGACTTTTTTAACCGCCTATAGCGATCATACTTCTATTTCTACCATGTTCATCAATATTTTCAAACTTTTCAATAGTATTCATCCCATTTCTTATTTTGCGCTTTAAGAATACTGCTTTTTCAATAATTGGAGTAATAGCCTCTCCTTGACGTAATGCTGTAAGTATATCTGATTCTGAAGTTGAGAATAAACAGTTTTTAAGTTGTCCATTGGCTGTTAACCGTAGTCTATTACAACTATCGCAAAAGGGATTCGTTACAGAACTAATTACGGCAAAAGAGCCTTTATATCCTTCGATTTGATAGTTTTTAGCGGTATCATTAGGTAAATCATTAAGCCTCTTAAAACGTCCTTTATCATAATATTTATAGACCTGTTTTAAGACATCCTCAAGAGAAACTAGTTTATCCATATGCCAATTATTTCCATCAAAAGGCATAAACTCTATAAATCTAACCTGTAAAGATTGATTTTTAGTAAACTCTATAAAATCAATAATCTCATTGTCATTAAATCCTTTCATTAACACACAATTCACTTTCACTTGAAAACCTTCTTTAACCAAAAGTTTAATATTATTATAGACTTTCGTATAATAATCTCTTCGTGTAATTAATTTATTTTTTTCGAGATCAAGCGAATCTAAACTTACATTAATTTTTCGAATGCCACATTTTTTAAATTGATCTATAAACCGATCTACTATTACACCATTGGTAGTAATAGCCAACTCCACAGGAAGTAAAGCCAATCTTTCCATAATTAAAGCCGCATCTTTCCGCACTAAAGGCTCGCCACCTGTAAGCCTAATCTTAGTTACGCCTTTAGCAACAAACGTCTGTGCAATTGTGTAAATCTCTTCACAAGTCATAATATGTCCCTTTGGAGACAGTTTAATGCCATCTGCAGGCATGCAATAAGAGCAACGTAAATTACAACGTTCTGTAAGAGATATTCGCAAATAGTTATGCCCTCTACCAAAAGTATCTGTAAGTTTGTTGCTTTCTTTTTTCATATTAATCGTGTTTTGCGCCTTTTAAAATTCTAAAAACATGTAAAACTGAAGGGAAAATAGCATCCATAGACTCACGTGCTCCATTAGTGGAACCAGGTAACGCTAGAACTAATGTATTCTTAATTGTACCTGCAACACTTCTTGAGAGCATAGCATATGGCATACGTTCTTGGCCATATTTACGAATGGCTTCCTCTATTCCTGGAATTGTTCTATCTAACAATGGTTTTAAAGCTTCTGGGGTTACATCTCTTTGAGACAAGCCTGTGCCACCCGTATAAATAATTAAATCTACGCCTTGAGCTTGATAGTATTTAGCTTTTTCTTTAATAATGGTCTGCTCATCTGGAATAATAATATAATCTTTAATATTTACCGCACACTGCTCCAATTTTGAAAGGATGGCTTTACCTGCTTTATCTTCTTTCTTACCTTGAGAAATAGAATCTGAACAAACAATTACAGCTGCACTTAAATCCCGTTTAAATTTATCTTTAAAACTCGATTTTCCACCACTTTTCTCTAGAAGTTTAATCTGATGAATTTCAATTCCTTTGTCTATAGGCTTTAACATATCGTATATATTTAAAGCCACGATACTAGCGCCATGCATGGCTTCTACCTCAACGCCTGTTTTATAAATAGTTTTTACAGTTACTAAAATATGAATCTCTAACCCTTTTATTACATATTCAATCCCTGTATACTCAATAGGTAACGGGTGACAATCTGGTAGTAAATCGGGGGTTTTCTTAACGCCCAATAAACCTGCGGCCTTACTCATCGCAAAAACATCGCCCTTAGGTACTGTATTATTCTTTATTGCTAGAATGGTTTCTTTGTGACTTACCTTTACTATCGCTTGAGCCACTGCCGCTCTTAGGCTATTGTTTTTATGCGTAATATCTACCATTTTGTTAACTATTTATTTTCCATTGATGTGACTTATCTTCAAATATTTCTTTTCCAAAAACAGGACCCTCAGCCTTAATACGTTCTACAACATATTCTAATGCATTAAAAACAGCTTTACGTCTCGGAGAAGACACAAATACAAATAAACAGACTTCGCCTTTTTCTACTGTTCCTAAACTATGGTATATATGCATACAGCTTAAGTTAAATTTTTCGAAAGTAGCTTCTCTTATTTCATGAAACGTTTTGTTTGCCATTGCCTCATAAGCAGTGTATTCTATAGCAACAACTTCTTTTCCATTTATGGCATCTGCTCGTACTTGTCCTAAAAAAATATTGTGCGCGCCTATATTGGTTTTAGACTGATGTTTCGCTATCGATTTTGCTATAAATTCGGAAGATATAGCGCCTTGTTTAAATACATTTTTATAAATTGTTTTCATAACTCTTCTTCTTTTATAATACTTGCTACTTTAGATTTACTCCTGTTATTTTATGAACTCATACATTGTATTCTTTCATAAAAGCAGAAACCCCACCTTTTAAACTATAGCAATTTGAAATTCCATATTCCTTTAAAATAGCAACTGCTTGCTTACTACGTATTCCTGATTTACAAAAAACAATGACTTTCTTCTCTTTTGAAATCTTTTCTAATTGATTTGTTAAATCCTGCAATGGAATTTCTAGTACTGCTTTCAAATCTACGCGTGGTTGTTCTTCTAACGTTCTCACATCTATATATTGAACATCTTCTCCAGTAATAGCCTCTATAGTTTCTTCAGTTATTTCTACAGAACAAAAAAAGGATTCTTCCAAAACTTCAAAATTTTGATGTCGTGTTTTTATTTTAGTTACCTCTGCTTCATTACGTATTAATTTAATGGTGTTTGCTGTATTAGTAAGCGCATTAAAACAATATAATACCCCTGAAAGTGTCTCCCCAATACCTAAAATAAGCTTAAGAACTTCATTCGCTTGTAATGTTCCTATAATACCAGGTAATACACCCAAAACACCTACTTCGGAACAATTGGGCATTGTTCCTTTTTCTGGTGGGTTTGGAAATAAACAACGGTAACTAGGTCCGTTTTTATAATTAAAAACGGATACTTGCCCTTCAAACTTATATATGGCACCATATACTAAAGGCTTTTCCATTACTACAGCAGCATCATTAATTAAATAACGTGAAGCAAAATTATCTGTAGCATCTACCACGATAGTATACGACTTAAAAATAGTCGTGATATTTTCTGGACTTAGCTTTTCGGGATAAGCTTTAACGGTAATTGTTGGATTAAGATCCCATAATACCTTTTTTGCAACTTCTGCTTTATTTTTTCCAATCGATGAGGTTCCAAAAAGAACTTGTCGTTGTAAGTTGGATTCATCTACTATATCGAAGTCTACAATCCCAATGGTTCCAATACCTGCTGCTGCTAAATATTGTAACACAGGACACCCTAGCCCACCTGCGCCTACAACCAATACTTTTGCTGCATTAATTTTTTGTTGCCCAGAAAGGCCTATTTCTTTTAAACTAATATGTCTACTGTACCTACTCAAATCTGTATTCTTTTTTATATTAATCACCCTCCTGCAAATGGCGGTAATATTGCAATTTCGGCCCCTGTTAAACGCTCCGATTTTAAAACCAGTGCTTCATTTTGGGCGATTCTAAAATCTTTATCTAAAAAGCCTGGATATTTTTGTAATAACAATGCTTTTAATCCTGCTATACTTTTGGTTGTTACGACTAATGCTTCAGAATCACAGCCCGTAACTTCTGCTAACATACCAAAGTATTTTATTTTAACTTCCATCTTTTATGTCTTTTAAATCTTGTGGTGTATTAATATTCTTAACACTTCCGCGTTGTTCTTCATTTAAGTCTATATACTTTATATCTTTCAAATTTTCTAATAAACACATCATTCTTCGTTCTCCCTGCTTTAAGAGTATTTCGCATTTTCTAAAACAATCTTTATCATATAAACCAACCAATGGCATTACCTGTTCTCCCACTTTATAAACAACTGCTGGAATTCCTTCTTCATAAGATGCTATTAAGGCTTTTACCACTCCTACAGTAATTAAAGGGACATCGCAACTCAACACTATATTTAAAGTCGTTTTACTTTCTCGCAACCCACTATATACACCAGCTAATGGACCAGCATTTGGAATACGGTCCTCTATAAGTTTATAACCAAAGGATGCGTACTCTTTGCGATTACTCACTATTATTATTTCCTTTACAAAAGGTTTCAAAGCATCTATACCATATTGTATAAATGGTTTTCTTTTCCAGATAACAAAACCTTTATCTGTTCCCATTCGGGAACTTTTCCCGCCAGAAAGTATAATCCCTGTGATATCGGTCTTATGTCTCATTACAGTAAAATTAATTTTATAGAGGCTGCAAACAAGACAATTGTTAGCATATAGCTTACACCTTTATTTGACATTTTTTTACTACCACAATAACTCCCTATAAGTCCGCCTATTACAGCTAGCCCAACCATTAAAAAAGAGTCGTTATTTAAAACAAGCCCTTTACTAAATTGCCCTGTCAATCCTGCTGCTGAGTTTACCCAAATAAATAATGCCGATACTGCTGCGGCTTCTTTCATTTTTCCCCAATGCAATAAAAGAATTACGGGACTTAAAATAATACCTCCTCCAATCCCTATTAAACCTGAAAAAAAACCTATTATACCGCCAATCAATAAAGCATGCTTAATTTTAACCTGTTGTATAACCTGAGTTTCCTTTCCAAAAACATTTAACATTTTAAGCATTGCGAATATTAATAACACTCCAAGGATGATTTTGTATATTCTAACATTAATCGTTAGTGTACCTCCAATATAGGCCAGTGGTATAGATGTTATTGCAAAATAAATAAAGAGCTCTTTTTTAAAAAAACCGCCCATATAATAATAGTAAAATGAAACCCCTGATACAAACAGATTTAAAAGTAAAGCTGTAGGCTTCATTGTTTCTGGAGCCAAAGAAAATAAAGACATTAATGCCAAATATCCACTTGCACCACCATGACCGACACCTGCATATAAAAATGCAATAACTGGAAGAATGCACAGAAAAACCCAAAAATATGGTACACTTGAAATCATATATTATCTAATGCTTTGAGTTCTTGATTTAAAAATTCCCAACAGTTTTTATTAATAGTTTCAAAAGCATTCATTAATATCTTCCCGTAAGGCGTGATGATAGCGCCTCCCCCTTTCTGGCCACCTACTGTTTTTGTAACCACTGTTTCTTTTGCCGATCTATTTACAGAATCTACTAATCGCCACGCTTTTTTATAAGACATCCCAATAGACTTTGCTGCTTTAGATAAGGATCCTTGGTTTTCAATTGCTTTTAGTAATTGTACACGCCCTTCTCCTAACAGCACATTATCTCCAGCTTCTATCCAAATTCTGCTCTTAATTTTATATTGATTCATTATTAAAGTTACTTAAACAGATAATAATATGGTTTTTACTTTTTGCCCTTTATGTAGTGTATTAGAATTTTCTGGCAAAGCAACTAATGCATTAGCTTCTCCAAAAGCCCTTAGCATTGCAGAACTCTGTCCATTTAAAATTTTTACGCCATCACCTTCTATTCTTGCTTTTAAAAACTGTGCCCGATTTCCTTTAACCTTATAATCCGTTAACAAAGGCATTAAAACATCTGGAAAGTGCGTTTTTAAAGCCCCTTCCCGCTTTTTTAAAAGCGGATACACATATATGTAAAAGCAACTCAACGCGGCTGCAGGGTTTCCTGGCAATCCAAAAATAGAGGTATTGTTCTTTTTACCAAAAAATAAGGGTTTCCCTGGTTTTTGTTTCACTTTATAAAAAATTTCTGTTACCCCAATATTATTTAAAGCTTTTCCTACAAAATCATAATCCCCTACAGAAATTCCACCTGTAGCAATAACTACATCATATTTTTTTATGGCTTCTGTTAATATATCCTTAGTACAATTATAATCATCGACTACTTTTAGTATAGAAGTCTTTAAATATCCTAACGTATTCAATACAGCTGTTAGCATTGCCCCATTAGATTCGTATATTTCACCATAAGACAAAGGCGTACCAGGTGATATTAACTCATTACCCGTTACTACAATAGCAATCGAAGGCTTCTCTCTAACAGTAACTGTTGTTACGCCTAGACTCGCTAAAAACCCAATATGTGCTCCTTTAATAGTGGTTCCTTTAGGCAATGCAACTTGTCTTTTTTTTATTTGTTCCCCTTTAGGCCTAATATTCATAAGAGGTTTTAAAGCTCCTTCTATTTCTATTTGTTTCCCTTTAACAACTACTTGCTCTTGCATTACAACAGTATTTGCAGCATTAGGGACAGGAGCACCAGTAAAAATTCTCACCGCATCTCCTTTTTTCATATTAGGATTAACACTGGTTCCTGCTTGAACTTCGCCTATTAAATTATAAGTTGACTCACCCCATATATTCAATGCATATCCATCCATAGCAGATTGCCTAAATGGAGGCATATCGATTTTTGAAATCGCGTCTTTAGCCAAAACACAATTCAAAGCATTGTTAAGATTTACATCCATTGTTTTTAAAATAATTGAACTATGCATTAAAACTAAGTCTTGAGCCTTATTCGTACCTATCATCTATTTTAAATTTCTAAATTCATAAACGCATCGTATACAAATACATTTTTTTGTATATTTATACATATCTCAGTAATAATCAAAGCGTTATACCCTTACAAATATAGCGCATTTATTTTATAGTTAAAGATGACTTTTGTCACTCTTTTTCATTTATAATTAAACGACATTTGAAAGGTATTTGGTTGCAATACCCTTATTTGGAATAATATAAAACCTATAAACTAATAGAAATGCCAATAAAAAGTTATCTAGCTCATCCTGTTTTAGGAAAAAAAGAAGAATTAATAAATACTTTAAGACGTTTAGAACAATGTGAGGTTATCCCTGCAGAAAACCAAGACGTCCTAGCTTTGGTAACGGATACTAAAAACGAAAAGGAAGAAACCATTTTAAAAGAAAAAATAGAAGCTATAGAAAGTCTTAAACTATTGTCTTTGGTCTCTGGTTTCAATACACCACAAAATTAACATGACTATGTATAAATCTGTAACAAATAGAAGGAGTTTTATAAAAAAAATGGCAATGCTCTCTGCAATAACAGCAGCAGCAACTATGTTTCCAGGTATTTTGTTTGCTAACGAACAAGAAAAAGGCATTCCTAAAGACGCTAATTTAGATTGGAAAAAAGGGCCTTGTAGATTTTGTGGTGTAGGATGTGGCATACTAGTGGGAACAGAAAATGGAAAAGCAGTTGCTGTAAAAGGAGACCCAAACTCCTCAGTAAATAAAGGGCTACTGTGTGTAAAAGGGTATCATCAAATTATGTGTATACAAGCTAAAGATAGATTAACACATGCTTTGGTTAAAAAAGATGGACGCTATGTAAAAACCCCTCTTAATAAAGCCTTGGATATTGTAGCTAATAAAATGAAAGAGACCATTTCAAAACATGGTAAAGATTCTGTTGCAATGTATACCTCTGGTCAATCTACCATTCCTGAAGGTTATGTTGCTTCAAAATTTATGAAAGGCGCCATTGGGACCAATAATTTAGACTGTAATGCACGTCTTTGCATGGCGAGTGCCGTGACAGGATTTCTAACAACTTTTGGAGCCGATGAACCTATGGGCTGCTATGAAGATATAGACCATGCCGATTATTTTGTGACTTGGGGTAATAATATGGCTGAAATGCATCCTGTATTATTTTCAAGAATGCTAGAACAAAAAGCAAGACGAGGTGCTAAAATTATTGATTTTGCAACAAGAACAACACGTTCTAGTACTGCTTCTGATAGATCTATACTCTTTGAGCCACAAACAGACTTAGCTGTAGCCAATGCTATTTGTTATGAAATCATAAAAAACAAATGGGTGAATACTGCTTTTGTAGAGAAGCATTGTAATTTTAGCAAAGGCCTTACCAATATGGGCTATGGCTTAAAAGATAAATATAGTTTTACTGATAAACCTGAGAAAATAGATTTCGAAGCCTATAAAGAATTTCTAAAAGATTATAGTCCCGAAAAAGTCGCTAAATATTCCAAAGTCTCTGTTAAGGATATTAAATATTTAGCATCGATTTATGGAGACCCTAATAAAAAGGTGGTTTCCTATTGGTGTATGGGAGTGAATCAGCATACGAGAGGAACTTGGATGAATAACCTTGTGTATAATATTCATTTGCTTACAGGTAAAATCTCGCAGCCAGGAAATGGGCCTTTTTCATTAACAGGGCAACCCTCGGCTTGTGGTACAGCTCGTGAAGTGGGTACTTTTACCCATAAATTACCTCATGGAGTTGTTGCTAATAAAAAAGACAGAGCACTAGCGGCTAAAATTTGGAAAGTGCCTTATGAGCGTATCCCTTCTAAACCAACCTACCATGCTACAGAAATGTTTAGAGCTGTAGATCGAGGTGAGATTAAATTTATATGGACTCAAGCAACAAATCCCTTGGTTTCCTTACCTAAAACAGGACGTTACCGCCCTGCTATGGAAAAAAAATCTTGCTTTGTGGTTGTTTCTGATGTTTTTCCTACCCCCACATCAGACGTTGCCGATGTTATCCTTCCTGCAGCTTGGCATATTGAAAAAGATGGGTTGTACGGAAACTCAGAACGTAGAACCCAACATTGGAATAAAATGGTTGATGGGCCTGGAGAAACAACTGCCGATGCTTGGTTATTTATAGAGGTTGCTAAACGCATGGGTTATGGTGATTTATTTCCATATAGCAAGGAAAATCATGTCGAAGAAATTTATAATGAATATCGACAATTTCATGAAGGTGCTAAACACGGTATGGCGCCCTTAGAAGTATTAAAAAAAGAATCTGGAGCCATTTGGCCTTATGTAAATGGTAAATCTACACAATGGCGATTTAATGCTAAATACGACCCTGCTTGTTCCAACGGAGAAGCTTTTCATTTTTATGGAAAGCCCGATGGAAAAGCAGTGATATGGCAACGTCCTTTTGAAGACGCACCAGAAAAACCAGATCAGGAATACCCCTTCTGGTTAAATACAGGTCGCGTTATAGAGCATTGGCATACCGGATCAATGACACGTAGAATTCCTGTTTTACATCAAGCCATGCCTAATGCTTATATAGAATTTCATCCAGAAGATGCTAAATCACTAGGCATTAGAAATGGCGAAAATATAAAAGTAAGCTCACGCAGAGGTTCCTGTGTTTTACCAGCCTCTATAAATGAGCGAGGACTCCCTACCAAAGGGCAAGTATTTGTTCCTTTTTTTGATGAAAACATGCTAATTAATGATGTCACTCTAGATGCCTTTTGTCCGATCTCAAAAGAACCAGATTATAAAAAATGTGCTGTTAAAGTAGAAAAGGTATAGACTATGAAAAAGAGACTTGTAATTATATCATTTTTCGTTATCATCTTTATAACTTTCATAACCCTTTGGAATTATAGTTACCAAAAAGGGTTAGAAGAAGCTTATACACCTATTATAGAAACCCCTACAGGAAATGTTATGCCTTCTGAAAGTGGTGTTTTTAAACGCTCTGACTTTGTATTAGATTATTCAAATATGCCTGTAGACGAAGCGCATCAACGTTCTCTTAAAACGTATTATAACAATAGAGCCTACCTAGGTGCTCCACCAAGCATCCCACATCCAGTTACTCAAGAACTTAGTTTAGGAGGAAACACTTGTTTACAATGTCATCAAAATGGAGGTTTTGTAGAAAAATTTAAAGCATATGCTCCTGTGACACCACATCCTGAAATGGTAAATTGCCGTCAATGCCACGTCACTAAAAACACCCCTTCAACATTTAAGGCATTTGCCTATGCAAAACCTAAACCACCAGCTGTTGGCAAGGGCAAAAACAACGCATTACTTAATGGGCCGCCTATGATCCCACATCAATTACAAATGAGAGAAAACTGTATTTCATGCCATGCTGGACCTAGTGCACCAAAAGAAATTAGAGTATCACACCCAGAACGGATTAATTGTAGACAATGCCACCTACCAAAAACATTAGAGCAACCAACGGTGAAGACCAGTATCTTCTCTAGACAATCTACACAAACAAATGAAGAATAAAACTAAAATACATTGGATTGGGCTACTTATACTAACGCTTTTTTACGCCTGTAAAAAAGAGGGAGAATATCATAATGTTTTCGATAAAATAGAGTCTGAAAGCAAACCTTATCATGGCGATATCTCATCTGAAGAATTACTCTTGGAAGTTGATTTAATTCAAATAACCGAAGGAGAGCATACTTTCTTAATACCAGAACGTAAAGGTCAAATCAAATCCTATGCCTGTATTGAATGTCATAGTAAACCCATCTCACAAATGCAAAATCCTAATGCACAAAAAGCGCATTGGGATATCAAATTAAATCACGCTAACAGTGAAGTAATGAACTGCATAACCTGCCATAACGGGAAAAACATGAATACCCTAAACACACTAACAGATCAAAGTATCGATTTAAACCTTAGTCATAAAGTATGTGCTCAGTGTCATTCTAACCAATTTAAAGATTGGAAAGGAGGCGCACATGGAAAAAAAGTTGCTGGATGGGGCCCTCCAAGAGCATCAATGACTTGTGTAAACTGCCATAACCCACACAGCCCAGGTTTTAGTAAGAGGTGGCCTGTACAATTTAATACTCAAAAAGTTATAGACCGTAAAGACAATTTAGATCATTAAAAGAAAAGGTATGAGCAATAATAAAAAATGGTATTCTCTAGACTTAGGTTTTAACAAAACAAAAGAAACAACTCATTCTTGTGGATGTGGTAAACCTCAAGGCGACTGCAACAGTAATAAAGAAGAATTAAATGCCGATGAGTTTTATGAAGCAGCCCTAAGCGCCTCCATTGGAGAAGAACGTCAAAAAGATGGTTTTGAACAAGTTTTTGATGTCAAAATGGACAGAAGAACAGCTTTTAAAAAGCTAACTGCCAGTTTACTCATTGGTGCTGGAGCAATTAGCGCTTCTTGTAGTGTTACATCAGGAGACGAGACAAAAGAAAAAGCGCAAATTGATTGGGAAGAACAGTTTAAAGGGAACTATAAACTTATGACCAATACTGAAAAAAAGAATACTGTTAATAGACTGATGCGCTCTTATGAATTAAGAACAGGTAAAAATATTAGTATGACTTCTGAAAATGCAAAAGAAGACGTCCTTTTTGGCTATGCGTTTAATATTTCGAAGTGTCAAGGTTATATGAATTGCGTAAGTGCCTGTGTAGAAGAAAATAATCAAGATAGGAACTCGCAAATGCAATATATTCGCATTCACGAAATGAAAGATGGCAAAGGGCTTAAATTTGACAGCGCAGATGATAATTACTATCATGAAGTTCCCGCAGAAGGTCATTTTTATATGGGAACCCAATGTTTCCATTGTGATAATCCCCCTTGTGTTGAAGTCTGCCCCGTACAAGCCACATGGAGAGAAGATGATGGACTTGTTGTTATAGATTATGATTGGTGTGTGGGATGCCGTTATTGTATGGCCGCCTGCCCTTATGACGGGAGACGATTTAATTGGAGTAAACCTGAAGTTCCTGAAAAAGAAGTCAATAAAAACCAGCATTACCTAGGTAACAGAATGCGTAAAAAAGGCGTCATGGAAAAATGTACTTTTTGTGTGCAACGCTCAAGAAAAGGCAAGAACCCTGCTTGCGTGGAAGCCTGCCCTACTGGTGCAAGGATTTTTGGTAACCTCCTAGATCCTAACAGTACGATTAGATGGGTTCTAGAAAACAAAAAAGTTTTTAGGCTTAAAGAAGATTTAGGAACAGAACCAAAGTTCTGGTATTTTATGGATTAAGAAAAGAAATACATTTTAATAGAAAACATATAAGTCATATTTATGAAGCGTTTTAAATAGCGCCCTAGTATTGATTTAAAAAGACATAGAATGAAACAATTTAAAGTATTAAGAAGTTTGGTCATTGATAGTTTGGATACCATAACAAAAGGCTCCAAAAAATATCACCTTTGGATGGGTTTTTTAACTCTAGTAATGCTTATAGGAATGTATTGCTATTCCATTCAATTAGAAGAAGGACTTAGTGTTACAGGAATGTCAGACCGTGTAAGTTGGGGCCTTTACATTTCTAATTTCACCTTTTTAGTTGGTGTGGCTGCCGCTGCTGTTATGTTAGTAATGCCCACTTATGTTTTAAAAGATATCGATTTTAAACAAGCTGTTCTTATTGGAGAGGGGCTTGCTGTAGCGGCCTTAATTATGTGCTTAGCCTTTGTTGTAGCAGATATGGGCGGGCCTTCAGTACTTTGGCATATGCTACCTGGAATAGGGATTTTTAATTTTCCAAATTCAATGCTTACCTGGGATGTTATTGTATTAAATGGTTACTTATTTATTAATATAAGTATTCCTTTTTACATCCTTTTTAGACATTATCAAGGTAAAGAAGCCAGAAAAAAAATATATGTTCCCGGCGCAGTACTTTCTGTATTTTGGGCCGTAGGAATTCACCTAGTTACGGCTTTTCTTTACCAAGGCCTACAGGCACGACCTTTTTGGAACAATGCTTTATTGGGACCTCGCTTTCTTGCCTCTGCTTTTGCTGCCGGGCCTGCTTTAATTATTTTAGTATTGGCTATTATTAGATCCTTTACTGCTTTTAAAATACCTGATAAAACCATTAAAAAAATTGCACTAATTGTAACTGTAGCTGCACAAATTAACTTAATTATGCTCGTTTCAGAGCTTTTTAAAGAATTTTATGCGCCTACACACCATAGTGAAAGTGCCTACTACTTATTCTTTGGACTGCATGGAAAAGAGGCATTACTACCTTGGATATGGACAGCCATTCCACTTAATGTAATTGCGACTATTATGCTTACATTTGGCAAACTAAGAAACAACTTAAAAATCCTATATTTTTGCTGTTTTATGCTTTTTGTAGCAATATGGATTGAAAAAGGATTTGGTTTAATTGTTCCCGGTTTTATACCTGGCCCTTATGGAAAAATTGTTGAATACCTTCCTACTAATATAGAAATAGGTGTCACCTTAGGAATTTGGGCATTAGGCGCATTTATTTTTACAATATTAGCGAAAACAGCTATAGGTATTGAAACAGGCGCATTACGGTTTAATAAAAAAACACCTACTTCATAGTTTGTCTATTCACTCCTTAAATAATGAAGTGAAGTAAAATTGCCCCCTTTTTTATGCTATATCGAAAAGCGCTATAAACTTTAATACACCTATCGCACTAGTTAGAAAAGCTAACAGTAGCCATGCTAGGGAACGGAGAAGGCTTACTCTTGTGTAGGCACAAGTTACAAACTTGCGCCAGCCCTTAGTTTAGCATAGTGGTTCACATAGAGATTATTTATCAAAGTTAATAATGATGTAAATGATTGATTTTCTTTTGTTTTTGCTTCTTTTTATTTTCTTTGTTTATAAACTCAATAATTGTGGATAACAACCCAACCGATAAGGGTGAATTAGTCGCGCCGCAAAGTTTTTAGACTTATCCCCCGATTAAATCGGGGGGTTTAACTTCGTTAACTCTTTTTTTAACATCTCCAATTCTCTAGAAATATCTTTTTTAACTGATCTATATATTTTTTTCAACCATTTAGATGGGGCGTTACTTCCTATTGGAGTCATTCCATCTGGATCAATAAAAAAGATAGGATTGTCAAAAGCATCGTTGTAAGGCGAGTAACTTCTCTTTAATTCTGCAAGTGGAATATGTTATTCCATTTACCAAAGGTGTACCAATACCTTTATTAAAATCCTTTACCATAATAATAAAAAACATACAGCTGATTTATATCATATTTTTTAATCGTAATAACAGGTATTTTTGACAAAAACCAATCTTTATGAATAAAATTATTGTACCCGTAGATTTTTCAAAATATTCTGAAAACGCTTTAAAAATCGCTGCTAAAATCGCTAAAAAACAAAATGCTGAAATTATAGCAGTACATATGATGGGGCTAAGTGATGCCACATTAACCAAAGAAGACAGTTCGATGGAAGGTATGTTTATGATTAAATTAACTCAGAAACGATTCTTAGAATTTTTAGACAAAGACTACCTTAAAGGGATTACAGTTATTCAAACAGTAAAAAACTACACCGTTTTTAGTGAATTAGATAATGTTGCGAAAGAACATAATGCAGATCTAATTATAATGGGATCCCATGGAAGTAGTGGTTTACAAGAGGTTTTTGTAGGCTCAAATACAGAAAAAGTAGTACGAACAGCAAGTGTTCCTGTACTTGTAATTAAAGACGATAACAACTTTAATATTTCAAAAGCAGTATTTGCTTGTGATTATAAATTAGAGAGTCTTGACGTTTTTAAAAGTGCAATGACACTATTTAAAGTTTTAGACATTGAAGTAAAGTTATTATATGTGAATCTTCCTGGAGAAAACTATAAAAACACATCTCAAATAGAACAACAAATTGTTTCGTTTATAATACACTTAAAAGGGGAATATAAGGTCCTTCCTGAAGATATTGTTATTTACAATGATTTTTCTGTAGAACAAGGTGTATTTAATTATGCTAAAAAAATAAGTGCTGGTATTATAGGGATCCCAACACACGGCCGTAAAGGGTTAGCGCATTTCTTTTCAGGAAGTATTAGTGAAGATATTGTGAACCACTCCAATCAACCTGTAATTACTTTTAAGATTTAAAAATAATTAAAGCCCTGCTATCAAACGGTAGAGGGCTTTATCATTTTCTATTTTTATGCGTTTACCAGTCGTTTTTATCCAACCTTCTTTTTTAAAATCTGCTAACGTTCGAATGCAAGCTTCTTTAGCTGTTCCAACAATATTTGCAATGTCTTCTCTTGTAAGAATCATAGCAATATAACCTTCGTGATCGGTACCAAAGTTTTTTTCAAGATATTGCAATGTCTCTGCAATACGCTGTTTTACTGTTTTTTGAGCCATATTAACAATAACATCTTCTGCAAATTTTAAGTCATTTGCGATATGTTTTAAAATGGCTTTAGCAAATTTTATATTATTCCCTATGCTATCCACAAATTGATTTTTAGGGATATAACAAACCTCCATATCATTTAAAGCTATAGCCTTTAGGTTCGTTTTTTCTTCAGTGATTACAGAACGTTGCCCAAGTACCTCTCCTTTTATTGCAATTTTTACGATTTGGTCTTTTCCATTATCGCTCATTTTTGATAATTTAGAAACACCACTATGCACACAAAAAACGCCATTAAGCTTTTCACCCTCTTCAAAGATGGCTTCTCCTTTCTTTACAGATTTAGTCGTTTTACTATCTGAAAATCGCTTAAGTTCCGCTTTGCTTAATGCTTTTAGTGTATTTAACTCACTTATAATACAATTTTCACACGTCCCGTCTCGATATCTATCCATTCTTATAAATATAATGATACGAATATACTAGAACTAATTGCAAATACAATAATTCTATGATACCAATAAGCATATTTAACAGCTTCAAAGAACCCCATAAACTGATCGATTTATAGGTTAAAATGCAAATTCAGAGAAGTAAAAATGCTAAAAAAAATAAAATAATAGATAAAAACACAGCTAAATATTTATTTATTCTATTTAAAAAAATAAAAATAAAACATTTATTTACAAGGAGTTAACTCTAAAACAAAATACCCTTTAAATATTTGTTAAAACGCATTTACACAGATACTTTTCTTTTTCATATATTAGCCATCATTTATTAAAACATCTTATAATATTAACACTAAACCCAAACGTCCTTTATGAAAACCCCTACTATGTCTAAATTAGTAATGTCGATGGCTTTTCTGTCATTCATTTCAGGCTTCTCACAAGACAAACCAGTAACACAATTATTAAAGTCCTATATCAAAGCTACCAATCAATTAGGTATTATTGAAGATGCTGAGGACATCTTGGGGCTATTCGATAAAAGCTACCAAAATAATACTGCTTATATTGGATTAACTGGAGTATTGCAAAGAACATCTACAACCTATAGTCAATTTGCAGAACAATTGGCTGAAGACATCAAAAACAAAAATTATAACTTTACAATGTCGTTAGGAGATACCGTTTACGAATCTCAAAAAGACAGAGCAGGCACTGTTTCTGCGCTTATTAATTTTGAATCTAAAATTGAAGGAAAAGTTGCTGAAAAGGGTACTATTCTTATGAATATCGTGGCTTCAAAAATTCAAGGAGAATGGAAAATAACACATAATAATACAGTAAGAGTTTCAGAAGAAAGTGAAATAGGAAACTGTGTATGTTACTTATTTTCTAAAGGAAAATCTTTCTTTAATGCCGAAACTTATTATCCTGCAGGTGTTAAGTACGATAGAGAATACAAGTCGTATCGCGTAAGTATTAAAGATGGTAAACGTACTATTGTAAATAGAGGTAATAATGACAAAACATTTTCATGGGCAGATAATGGAGATGTAATGGAAGGGACTCGTAAAATAGGAGAAGCTCAAACTTCAGATGAAGCTGTACAAGCCGTATTGTCTTTTGTGTACGGTAATACATGTACAAAAATAAACTTTAGTTAATTTTTAACTAAATAAGTATAAAATAAAACCACTAACAGGAAGCTGTTGGTGGTTTTTTTGTACATAAATGTCATTGTTTTTATTATATTAAACATAAAATGAATACAGAAAGGATTATCCTTTTTTTTTAAGAATTCGATGTAGTACAAAATACTTAGGCATAATTAATGTATCTATTCTTTATCTTTGAACCTTAAATGAAAAATATGAAGTTGCTATTTTCAATATTACTATTCTGTTCTGCATTATTATTAAGTGCTCAAAACAACGCCTTTCAGGCTGGTGAAAAATTAAGTTTCACAGCCTCTTATAATATGTCTGGCTTAATGACAAACATTGCGGAAGTCACAATGCAAACCAGTGAAGTTAAAACAAAGACCTCTACCCTTCTCCGCTTAAAATGTACTGCTTCGACCTATAAAAAATGGGATGGTTTTTTTAAAGTTAGAGATTTATACGAAAGTTATGTAAACCCCAAAACTGTTACCCCGTATTTATATAAGAGAGACATCAGTGAAGGCGGTTACTATAAATTTGTTAAATACAACTTTAATCAAAAAACAAAGCGCGTAAAGAGTCTCATTCGAAAAAAAACAAAGAATACTGCATCTGGGTTTTGGGATCAAAATAATACGATAGCGATTAAATCTGGGACCAGAGATATTGTCTCTACAATATATTATTTAAGAAGTTTAGATATAAAAAAAGCCCCTATTGGATCTCGTGATACATTTACAATATTGTTTGATAATAAAGAAACCCAATTTACTTTTACTTATGTAAAAAAAGAAACTATTACCACAGCTATAGGAACAAAGGAGTGTTACAAACTTAAAATAAATACCAGCAATAATGTCTTAAAAGGAAGTCATAGCAATTTAATATGGCTTACTGCAGATGAAAACAAAATACCAGTCTATGCAAAGTTTGAAGTTGCTGTCGGGAATGGAGAATTAAAAATTAAATCGGCAACAGGCCTTAAAAACTAAGCTTTTATGAGAAAAACATTCGTTATTTTAGGATTAATAACATCAATAATAGCTGTTATATTGGCTGTACTCCCGCTTTCCAACCTCGCATATATACCTGGAATTATAGCCTTTGGCTTTGGCCTTTTAGCTTTTTTTAAAGGAAAAAAAGAAAATGCGTCCACCCATACCATTCAGCTTGTTTTTTTACTTACCATTTTAGCCTTATCACTAGCGACATATAAGTCCATTTTTAGTACAACTGAAATTGGGGATACAGAGCAATTGGAGCAAAGAGATGAAGATTCCTTAGAAGATTCTATAGATGAATTAGAAGATATAGAAATTACCGAATAAACAAACAGCACTATTTTTATATCCATTTATATTAAAGAAAATGAAATCTTTCTTAATCGTATCCATATTTACCATAGTTGGTTCTTGTGCTACAACCAAATACAGTACAAAAATTAAGAACCTTGAAAAAAGTGTACAAATAAAGGATAGTACATTAATTTCTAACTATGCGAAAACAATAACGGCAAAAGAATTACAAAATAATCTCCTTAAATTTTCCGCTCCAGAATTTGAAGGGCGTATGACTGGACAAAAAGGTCAAAAAAAGGCGGCCAATTTTCTTAAAGAGTACTACAAAAAAGAAGAAATAGCTTCAGCTATAGACTCTAGCTATTTTCAAACCATTCCTGCCGCTTTTCTTCCAAAGAACATAGGCGCTTCTGAAAATGTATTAGCCTATATAAAAGGCTCTGAAAAACCAGAGGAACTCCTTATTATTTCTGGGCATTACGATCACTTGGGCGTAGAAAATGAAACCATTTATTTTGGTGCAGATGACAATAGTTCTGGCTCAATGGCCATACTAGAAATAGCACAAGCTTTTAAAATAGCCAAAGCAGCAGGACACCCTCCCAAACGCAGCATCTTATTCCTACATTTAACAGCTGAAGAAATTGGCTTGCAAGGCTCTAAATATTATGTGCAAAACCCTGTTTTTAGTCTTAAAAATACAATTGCTAATCTCACCATAGATATGATTGGTCGTATAGATAAAAAGCACAAGAATAACCCCAATTACATATACATTATAGGGGCAGATCGTATTAGTAAAGAATTGCATTTCATTTCAGAAAAAACAAACGATATGCTATATCATCTGGAATTAGATTATACCTATAATGAAATCGATGATCCTAATCACTACTATTTTAGATCCGATCATTATAACTTTGCAGAACAAGACATTCCAGTAATTTTCTATTTTAATGGCGAACATAAAGATTATCACAAATCTACAGATACCGCAGATAAGATTAACTATAAGCTTTTAGAAAAACGCACTAAACTCATATTTGCTACGGCTTGGCATCTAGCAAACCAAGATCAAAAACTAATTCATAATGATGAAATATAGGTTGTTAAAAAATGTTAAACACCGCTAAGTAACAGTATATTTTCTTGTATTTTTACCATTACCCCTATTATCAAATAACGTTTTACTTTTATGGTAGCTAAATCTCCATAAGGTAAAGTAGTATAATAATTTAAAAATTTCAATAACAATCAAAAAACTAAAAATTAAATTTATGAGAAAAACATTATCCGTTTTAGCCATAGCAATATTACTTGTTGCTTGTGGCTCCTCTAACAATGGTTCTAAAAAAGCTACGGAGGTAATCGATCCTAGCACTTATGCCAATACCATTACATCTGAGGATTTAAAAACAGCATTGTATAAATATGCTTCCGATGAGTTTGAAGGTAGAGAAACTGGGAAACCAGGACAAAAAATGGCTGTAAACTTTATAAAGGACCACTATATCCAATATGGTATTCCTGCGGCCAAAAAAGATGGAGATTACTTTCAAAATGTCCCTTTAGAAGTTATCTCTGCTCCAGAAATAAACATTTCTGTGAACGGGAAAGAATTTAAAGCTCCAGATGATTTAGTTTCTGTTGCTTCTGGCGAAACAAATATCCTTAATGTTAAAGATATCGTATATGCTGGTTATGGGATCGAAGATAAAGATTATTCTAGCTACAAGAATATTGATGTAAAAGGTAAAATCGTTATTATAAAATCTGGAGAACCAAAGAATGCAGACGGTACTTATGTAATCTCTGGGAATACAGAAAGTTCAAAATGGTCTGAATTTAGAAAACAATATAATCAAAAAAGAGATCTTGCTAAAGACAAAGGCGCTACCGCTGTATTCTTTTATTACCCAGAAGTATTTCCTATGGCAAAAATGCGTTTTGGAACTTCTAGTGGTAGAATGACTTTAGCAGGAAAAAAAGGAGACATGTATTACTTTTTAATGGGAGAAGGTTTAGCTAAAAGTCTTGTGGATGACATTGAAACAAATGACACTTCAAGAACCATTAAAACAGATGTTGTTTTAGATTTTACTAAAAAATCAGAAGCAATTGCTTCTGAAAATGTTGCCGCTTATATAAAAGGATCTGAAAAACCAAACGAGATTATTGTAATCTCTGCGCATTTAGACCATGAAGGTATAAAAGATGGAGAAGTATATAATGGTGCCGATGATGATGGTTCTGGTACAGTAGCTGTATTAGAAATTGCAGAAGCTTTTGCTAAAGCCGCTAAGGATGGCAATGGTCCTAAACGTTCTTTATTATTTCTAAACGTTACAGGAGAAGAAAAAGGCCTTTTAGGATCGCGTCACTATACAGACAATGACCCTATATTCCCATTAGCCAATACTATAGCTAATTTAAATATAGATATGATTGGACGTACCGATCCTAAACGAAAAGAAGGAGATCGTAATTACATTTACCTTATTGGAAGCGATAAATTAAGTACAGAACTTCATAACATCTCAGAAAATATGAACACGAAGTATATGAATATAGAATTGGATTATACTTTTAACGATGATAACGATCCTAATCGTTTTTACTATAGAAGTGATCATTATAATTTTGCAAAAAATAATATTCCCGTAATATTCTATTTTAACGGAACACATGAAGATTACCACAAGCCTGGTGATACCCCTGACAAAATTCAATATGATTTATTAGAAAACCGTGCACGCCTAGTATTTTATACTGCTTGGGAAGTTGCTAATCGCGAAAACCGTATTGTAGTAGATAAGACTGCTACAGAATAGTTTTTAGTATTATAAAAGGTTAATCTGCTTTTGTTTTAATACTGAAAATAAATTAGATCGGTTAATCATTAATAAAAAAAAGCTCAAAAAACAATTCATCTTGTTTTTTGAGCTTTTTATTTTCTCATTAATATTATATAAGTTACTTTCTAGGATGACAATTTTGCATAACATCTCTTAAATGGCTTTTATCAATATGCATATAAATTTCTGTCGTTGTAATACTTTCGTGGCCCAACATTAATTGAATAGCTCTTAAATCTGCTCCATTCTCTAACAAATGAGTGGCAAATGAATGCCTAAATGTATGTGGTGAAATTGTTTTATTTATATTTATTTTAACTGCAAGCTGTTTAATAACAGTAAAAATCATAGCACGCGTTAATTGTTTCCCTCTTCTATTTAAAAATAAAGTATCTTTAAATTCCTCAGGAATACTCTTATGATTTCTAACTTCGTTTCTATATATATTAATATATTTTATAGTCGTATCTACAATAGGAACAAAACGTTGTTTATCTCCTTTGCCTGTTACTTTTATAAAACCTTCATTAAAAAAAAGATCAGACAGCCGTAACCCTATTAATTCACTAACTCTTAAACCACAGCCATATAACAATTCTAATATCGCACGATTGCGTTCGCCTTGCTTTTTAGCCCCATATTCTATAGCTTCAATAAGTTTATTTATTTCTTCTTCACTTATAGTGTCTGGAAGTTTTCTACCAATTTTAGGAGACTCTATAGTATCCATAGGATTAACGTCTCTATAACCTTCAAAAACTAAATAATTAAAAAAACCTTTTAAACCTGATATTATTCTAGACTGCGTTCTAGCATTTACAACACTGGCAATAGAATAAATAAATTGTTGCAACTCTTCTTTTGTAATTGCTATAGGAGTAATAGTACTATCGGCCAAATAGTGGATTAATTTTTTAACATCAAAACTATAATTATCGATAGAGTTTTGCGATAAACCGCGTTCTATTTTAAGATAAAACTCATAGTCTTTTAAAGCATTTTCCCATTTCATAAAACAAATATATTATAAATTAAGAGTAAGAAACTAGCACAGTCTAATTATACAGAACCCATCAAAACTAAATTTAAGGACTATATTTTATAAAAAAAGTACGTATTAAAACAAAAAAAGAATGCTATATGAGCATTCTTTTTAAATATATCTTATAAACTGTTACTAAGTAATCATTTATGCTTTTTTCTTTCTTTCTTCTTTAATTTCTTTAAAACGTTCAATTAAAGCACCTCCAATCCAATAAGGAATAACAAATGTTAATAAAAATATCATTAACCAAAATCCTATGGTTAAAATAGTTAAAAATGCTAAAAAGCCTAAATATTGGTCAAACTCGAACATAATTGATGTTTCTTTTTTTTAAATCTTTCGACAAAGATAAGTTAAACTCTTTTTTTATACAATACAATCTTAATAATTATTAAGTACTAAATAAAGCCCTTTTAATATTTAGTATCTGCTTTTAATTAAAAAGAAAAAACGACAATATCAAACTTAGGAGATAACCCACTATTTTTTAGACAACTAAACTTCAAACCCAAAAAAGTATTCCTAAATAAACCCGCAAACGCATTAGCAAATACTTCAAAAAATTGTAAATTTGGAGCCTTAATTAATCAAGACGAAATGGATTACAGAGTAGAAAAAGACACAATGGGAGACGTTAAAGTCCCTGCTGATAAACTTTGGGGAGCGCAAACAGAACGTTCTCGCAACAATTTTAAAATTGGTGCTGTAGCTTCTATGCCATTAGAAGTGGTTTACGGGTTTGCTTACTTAAAAAAAGCTGCCGCATATACCAATTGTGAATTAGGTGTTTTACCTATTGAAAAAAGAGATTTTATTGCACAGGTTTGTGAAGAAATTCTAGACGGTAAACACGATGACCAATTTCCATTAGTTATATGGCAAACGGGATCTGGAACACAAAGCAATATGAATGTTAACGAGGTAATTGCCAATAGAGCACATCAAATTGCTGGTTACCAAATAGGCGAAGGAGAAAAAACAATCCAGCCAAACGATGATGTTAACAAATCACAGTCCTCTAACGATACTTTTCCTACTGGGATGCATATTGCTGCTTACAAAAAAATTGTAGAAAGCACTATTCCTGGTGTCCGTCAATTAAGAGATACCTTAAAGAAAAAATCTGAAGATTTTAAAAATGTCGTAAAAATTGGTCGTACACACCTAATGGATGCTACTCCCCTTACATTGGGACAAGAATTTTCAGGTTATGTATCGCAATTAGACCACGGACTTAAAGCCTTAGAAAACACATTACTACATTTAAGTGAACTTGCTTTAGGAGGAACAGCTGTAGGAACAGGGTTAAATACACCAAAAGGGTACTCAAAACTCGTTTCTGAATATATAGCCGAATTTACAGGACTACCCTTTATTACTGCTCCTAATAAATTTGAAGCTCTAGCTGCACATGATGCTATCGTAGAGACGCATGGTGCATTAAAACAATTGGCAGTATCACTTAATAAAATAGCCAATGATATTAGAATGATGGCTTCTGGCCCACGTTCTGGTATTGGGGAAATCATTATCCCTGCCAATGAACCTGGAAGTTCTATTATGCCTGGAAAAGTTAATCCTACACAATGTGAAGCCTTAACTATGGTTTGTGCTCAAGTGATGGGTAACGATGTTGCTATAACCATTGGAGGCACACAAGGACATTACGAACTTAATGTATTTAAACCTATGATGGCTGCCAATATTTTACAGTCGGCACAACTTATAGGAGATGCCTGTAGAAGTTTTGATACAAATTGTGCTTCTGGTATCGAGCCTAATAATGAAGTTATTAAAGAATTATTGAACAATTCATTAATGCTTGTTACCGCTTTAAATACTAAAATAGGTTATTATAAAGCTGCTGAAATTGCTAATACAGCGCACAAAAATGGAACAACCTTAAAAACGGAAGCGATTAATTTAGGATATGTTACAGCCGAAGATTACGACGCTTGGGTAAAACCTGAAGATATGGTGGGAAGTTTAAAATAAACCTTTCAAAAAACAATAGATCCTTTCTATTATAATTCTAATAAAAAAAGCTCAATCTTACGATTGAGCTTTTTTTATTAGAATTAAGTTCTTTTAATTTCCTTTTTTATAATCTGCTAAAAATTTAGCCAAACCAATATCGGTTAATGGGTGTTTCAATAAACCTTCAATAGAACTTAAAGGACCAGTCATAACATCTGCTCCTAACTTAGCACAATCGATCACATGCATAGTGTGTCGTACAGATGCTGCTAGAATTTCTGTTTGGAAGGCATAATTATCATAAATATGTCTAATTTCAGCAATAAGATTTAATCCATCTGTAGAAATATCATCCAAACGTCCTATAAAAGGTGAAACATACGTCGCTCCAGCCTTTGCTGCTAATAACGCTTGCCCTGGAGAAAAGACTAAAGTCACATTCGTTTTAATTCCCTTATCGCTAAAATACTTACACGCTTTTACCCCATCTTTAATCATTGGCAGTTTTACCACGATCTGTTCATGCAATTCTGCTAAGGCCTCACCTTCTCGTATCATACCTTCGTAATCTGTAGCTATAACCTCTGCACTCACATCACCATCCACAATATTACAAATATCTACATAGTGTTTTAAAATATTGTCGTGCCCCGTAATTCCTTCTTTCGCCATCAATGAAGGATTCGTAGTTACACCATCTAAGATTCCTAAATCTTGTGCTTCTTTAATTTGGCCTAAATTGGCAGTATCTATAAAAAATTTCATCTATCAATTAATTTTAAGTTGTGTTATTTTAATAAAGCGAAGTTACAACTTCTGTTTATTTTCAACAGGAAATGCGATTAAATAAAATAAACATAATCAAAAAAGATGCTGTAAACTACAATTTATAATGATTAAGCAACATCCTTTCATACATCTTATCTGGTAAAATAAACTTTAGAACAATCGAGAATTTTTGAATAAAAGCCCCCACCTTATAATGAATTTTTGGGTTCTTTGTGTTTATAACTTTCAATACCATTTCTGCCATTTTAATAGGATCACTGCCACTATCAACATGATCATCGATGTCTTTTAATACACTTCCGTATGGCTTAGCATAAGGGGAATCTTTTTTTATTGGAGCATGAAAACGCCCCGCAGCTATGTTTGTTGCAAAATCACCAGGCGCAATATTGGTCATTTTTATATTAAAATCTTTGAGTTCCATTCTAAAAGCTTCTGTAATAATTTCTAAAGCGCCCTTACTTGCACTATAAATCCCTCTATACGGTAATCCCATATATCCAGCGATAGATGTTATATTAATAACCAATCCTCTTTTTTGCTTACGCATTTGAGGTAAAACAGATTTAATAACATTAATAGGACCAAAAAAATTAGTGTTAAAATTATGTTGTATCTGTTCTGCTGGTATTTCTTCAATAGGACCAGTGATTCCTACACCTGCATTATTTATAAGTATGTCCAATTGCCCTTCAGCAGTAATCACTTCTTTTACAGCCTCTTTAATAGAAGCTACAGAATTAACATCTAAAGCTATAATAGGAAATAAACTCTCTTTATAACGTTCTGGAGTTCTACTTGTACCATAAACCTTAAACCCTTTTGTTGTTAAAAACGTTCCAATGGATTTTCCTATTCCCGAAGATCCGCCTGTAATTAAAATAACTTTAGACATATAATTAAGTAATGAATGATTATAAAGTGTAAATTTAATAATGCATTTGTTTTAAACGCCATAAAACAAGAAAGATTTGCTAGTTATAAACCAACAAATCTTTATCTATTTTTGAAAAGATTCTCATTATAAAAGAATCTAAATATAATGCATAAAAAAAGGCAAGCTACCTACATCACACCGCTACGACCATTTACCTTTGCTTCGTTCCCGACCTGGAGGATTCAACAGGAGCTGGTTGTGTAGGACTTGCCGCTGCAAATATACAACCTTTTAATATTATCACAATGATTTTTTAAACTGAATTTTAATAAATATCTTGCTTAAAATTATAAAATAAAAATGAAAACATTTAAAGCGCTCACAGTCATATTTTTAGGAAGCTTAATTATTGGATGCGGAAATGGAGTTAACAGTAAAAAAAACAACTTTTCCATTCAAACTAATGCAAAAAACAACTCTATTGCTATAAATGAGACCTTAAAACTGTCTCTAAAAAACCAAAAAAAGCTAGAAGTAACATCTGTTTCCTATACTTTAGATGGGCAAAAAATAAGCGAAGAAACTAAGCTGAACAATTTTAAGTTAGGTAAACATACTATTGAAGCTACTATAAAGTATGATGGAGAAACAGAAGTTGCAACTCAAAATCTATCGCTATTGAATGATAAAACTCCTTCGGTACTTACATTTGAAATTATAAACACCTACCCTCATGACATCACATCATACACACAAGGTTTAGAGTTTTACAATGGGGAATTATATGAAAGCACAGGGCAATATGGGCACTCTAAATTAAGGAAGTTAGATTATAAAGATGCTAAAATATTAAAGAATGTGGATTTAGATTCAGAATATTTTGGTGAAGGCCTTACTATTTTAAATGACAACATCTACCAATTAACATGGAAAGCAGGAAAAGGGTTTGTATACGACTTAACAACCTTAAAACGTAAAAGTAGTTTTAGATATGGACAAAGTAAGCAAGGATGGGGAATTTGTAACGATGGCAAACTACTATATAAAAGTGATGGTAGTGAAAAAATTTGGACTTTGAATCCTGAAACCCTAACAGAAGAAGGTAGCATACAGGTATACACTAATAAAGGGAAAATAGGGAAACTCAATGAATTAGAATGGATAAACGGAAAAATATACGCTAACATATATGAAAAAAATGGAGTTGCTATCATTAACCCTAACAACGGTGCTACAGAAGCTGTAATAGATTTTACTTCTCTAAAAAGCAAAGTAAAACAACATACTAATTTGGATGTTTTAAATGGTATTGCCTACAATCCTGATACAAAAACTATTTTTGTAACAGGGAAACATTGGGATAAACTCTTTGAGGTTAAAATAGTAGAACATAATTAGCAAACGCTATAAGTACACCGTTTACTTAAGCATGCAAACGGTGTACTTTAGAACACATGTTATTATAGCTAAAAAAATATAATTTATCCTGTTTTTAGAAATCATAAATACATTTTACCTTGTATTATAACCCATTTGAATGCATATTTTAGAATCCAAACTCACCGTTAATAAAGAAGATATCGATGAACTCAATCACGTAAATAATGTACGCTATGTGAGTTGGGTAAATGATATTGCGAAGAAACACTGGTATGAAAGTGCTTCTACAACAATTACCAATCAATATTTTTGGGTGTTATTATCACATAATATAGAATACAAAAGTGCTGCCGTTTTAAACGATACTATACACATTAAAACTTATGTGTTAAGCACAGAAGGAGTAACCTCTACAAGAATAGTTGAAATATATAATGCCAATACAAAAAGATTATTAGTGACCTCTAAAACAAAATGGTGTTTAATGGCTACAAAAACTCAACGTCCAACAAGAATCCCTCCTGAGATTAAAGCTTTATTCTTCTAGTTAACTCGTTTTATAATTGTATAAAAATAGCAACCATTTTAGGCCTACCTGTTTATAAGAAGACAATGAGGATTAATCCTAAAATGCAATGAGTCAACAGCTTTAAATCGCCATTAAAAAAAACACAACACACAGATTATCAACATATTAATACTTAAATTTTATTCTTAATTCTATATAACTGCATCAAAAAACTATTATCTTTGAAGGTAATGAGCTTTGATACATATCCCATATTAGCTTTGGTTGTTAAGATAAACTAAATAAAGAATAATGGAGAATTTAATAAATTTAGCAAAAATAGTGATTGCAATATCAGTTATTTATGTTTGGACTTTTAGATTTCATAATGTCGTCAAAGAATTTAAACAATTTGGATTGAGTGATTTCACCCGAAATATAGTAGGAGCTACAAAAATAGTTTTAGCTACATTACTTATTGTAGGAATTTGGCAGCCTTCATTAGTTCTAATTCCATCTATTTTTATGGGAATTTTTATGATAGGCGCTCAGTATTTTCATTTCAAGATAAAAAATACACCAATTAAGCATTTACCCTCTCTTATCCTTTTGATATTAAGTGCTTTTATAGCATATTCATACATTCTAATAAATTAATACCTTGTTTTATTTTCACTAGAATAAAGTTACCTTTGATGCTAACCAAAACCGCTATTAACCTATCTAACAAGAAATTACTTCCCGATACAGAAATTAGCAAAAATATTACCTAATAAATCATCACTAGTAATTTCCCCTGTTATTTCACCAAAATGATATAAAGCTTGACGAATATCTATGGCTAATAAATCTCCAGAAGTTCCCATTTCTAATCCAGACTTTACGCTATTTATTTCTTCAAAAGCCTTTAATAAAGAATCGTAGTGGCGTGTATTGGTGACAATAGTTTCATTATTTCTTAAAGCACCTGTATTCACAAAACCAATCAATTTTTTCTTTAACTCCTCTACTCCTACTCCCGACTTAGCAGATAACAAATGAAGGCTCTCAAATTCAGACTTAAGTGCTTTTATCTCCAAATCGTTCAGTACGTCTATTTTATTCGCAATAATAATTAAAGGTTTTAATGGAAATTTATTTTTAATTTTTTCAATTTCTATTGTCAGTCGTTGCTTTTCGGTTTTAAATTCTTCAGCAGAAAATAATAAAACAACCACTTGTGCTTGCTCCATTTTTTCAAACGTTTTTTTAATCCCTATACTTTCAACAACATCTTTCGTTTCACGTATTCCTGCAGTATCAATAAAGCGAAAACCAATCCCTTCTATTATAAGCTCATCTTCAATAGTATCGCGTGTAGTACCTGCAATATCACTTACAATAGCGCGTTCTTCATTTAATAAAGCATTTAAAAGTGTAGATTTCCCTACATTGGGTTCTCCGACTATAGCTACAGGGATTCCATTTTTAATAACATTCCCTACCGCAAAAGAATCGATTAAACGCTTTAGTACAAAACTGATACGCGTTATTAAAGTCTTAAATTGCGATCGGTCTGCAAACTCAACATCTTCTTCAGCAAAATCCAGTTCTAACTCTATCAGTGAAGCAAAATTCATCAACTCTTCCCGAAGTTTAGCTATTTCACTAGAGAAACCGCCACGCATTTGCTGCATTGCAATTTGATGTGATGCTTCATTATCACTTGCTATTAAATCTGCAACCGCTTCAGCTTGAGATAAATCCAGTTTACCGTTTAAGAACGCTCGTAAAGTAAATTCTCCAGCGTTGGCCATACGACAGCCTTTACGGAGTAATAATTGAATAATTTCTTGCTGAATGTATAGCGAGCCATGGCAAGATATCTCTACTACATTTTCTCCTGTATAAGAATTAGGGTTTTTAAAGATCGAGACCAAGACTTCATCGACAGTACGCTGTCCCTCAACAATATGTCCTAAATGAATAGTATGTGTTTTTTGCTTGCTTAGTTTTTTTTTATTTGTAACAGATTTAAAACAAGTTTCTGTAATGGTAATTGCTTCTGGTCCAGAAACACGAATTATGGCTACTGCTCCTGCTCCTGAAGCAGTGGCTAACGCTACTATATTGTCATTGTAAATCATAACGCAAAAATAGTAAATACAATGCGATAATTTGTAAAGCTTGCTATAAAGCATTTCTAAGGTCAATAATATCTCTTATATTTGTGCTTCTATATTAAAATTTAAATTATGATTAGAAAAATTGTCTTATTCAGTTTAATCTTACTTTTATTCAATTGTAAGGAAGAACAACAAAAATTCCTAATTGAAGCGACCATAGATACTCCTATGGATAATAGTAAAGCCGAACTCTTTAGAATGGATAATGGTGTGAAGGTTATTTTAGACTCTACACACGTTAAAGCTAATAAAGTTGTTTTTGAAGGAACTGTAGCTGCACCAGACGCCTATTTTTTAATGGTTTACGGCATTAATGGAATGCTTCCTATAATGGTTGAAAATAGTAGTATTAAAGTAGAAGTTTACAAAGATAGCATACAAAAATCGATAATTTCTGGAAGTAAAGAAAACGACTTTGTTAAATCATATAAAGCAAATCTTGACCCCTTACGAAAAGTAAGTGCTGGCTTAACGGCACGTGCACAAAAAGCTCAAATGAATAAGGACGAAGCTGCAATGAATGCAATAAAAAAATCTTACGACAGTTTACGAAATGCAGCAATAGCATATGACATAGAGTACGTTACTAACAATAGTAACTCTGCTTTTGGAGCCTATACCTTAGAACGTATTACCAAAACAAAATTAATAGATAAAGAAAAAGCGGAAGCTTTATATAACTCGCTTTCAGAAACAGCAAAAAAAACACGCTCGGCGAAAGAAGTTTTAAAATTCATCTCAGAAAAAAAGGCAACTCCTGCACCTGTTAAACAAGTATCTGCAATAACTATTGGAGCAGCAGCCCCCGATTTTTCCGGGTTTACACCAGAAGGGAAAGCTTTAACTTTAAAAGATGTAAAATCAAAAATAACGATTATAGATTTCTGGGCTTCTTGGTGTAAACCTTGTAGACGAGAAAACCCAAACCTAGTAAAACTATATAATGAATATCACGGTAAAGGTTTAGAAATTATTGGTGTCTCGTTAGATAAAGAAGATCAAAAAAACCGTTGGATAAAAGCAATAGAAAAAGATAAACTAACTTGGCCACAAGTATCCAACCTAAAAGGATGGCAAGAACCTATTGCGGTACAATATGGAGTACGTTCTATTCCTGCCACATTTATTTTAGATGAAAGCGGTAAAATTATAGCCACAAAATTACGAGGAAAAGCTCTTGAAGATAAAATAGCGAGTCTATTAAATTAAAAAAAGCCTGCTAACGCAGGCTTTTTTTATTTAAATTTTTCCTGATTTTTTCATTACAAATAATATAACAATAGGGATCGCCAACAAACTCGTCATCAATAAATTTTCGGTCAATAACCAACTAGCTAGTGCTATAGTTATAAAATACCCCCCTATAGCCCCACCAAAATGTGCATCATGACCAATATTGTCGTTTCTACGTTTCATTCCATATATAGTGTATAATAAATATGCAACGCCCAATAGATAACCTTTTATTCCTAAATCAATATTACCTATTCTTGGCGGTAGAAATATAAAATAATAATTTAATTCCGGTCCCAATACTATAGCTGAATATAAAATTCCTGTTACTGCGCCACTTGCACCTATTGCGCTATAGTGATATTCATTTTTATGAAAATATAATGAGAGTAAATTACCTGTAAACAAACTCCCAAAATAGATCGCTAAAAAACCAACATCTCCTACTTGGTTTATAACTTGATTAGAAAAAAGATACAACCCAAACATATTCATAAACAAGTGAGAAGTGTTTAAATGTAAAAACCCTGAGGATAACATTCTAAATTTTTCTCCCCTAGTAATGGCACCAACATTAAACTTATACTTTTCAAAAAAAGAAAAATCATTAAATCCTTTCATAGAAATAATGACATTTGCAGCTATAATAATTAATGTAATTAAATTTAAACTCCCCATGTGGTAAAAGTACTTGTTTTAAAAGTGATTTTGTTTTATAAATATGTATAATTAAAAAATATACAGACCATACGCTTTACAATACTTTGTTATTGTTTTATATAGTATATCTTTGTAGCTGCAAATTTAAACTTTCTAAATGCAATTTCTAGTCTACATTCTTATTTATCCCATTTTATGGTTTATATCTATATTACCCTTTCGCATACTTTATCTTCTTTCTGACTTTTTATTTATAATTATCTATCATATTATTGGTTATAGAAAGAAAACAGTAAAAGAAAATCTTCATTTAGTATTTCCTGATAAATCTGAGAAGGAAATTAGTAGAATCACAATAAAATTTTATCATCATGTAGCGGATATGGTTGTAGAAGCTATAAAATCGATGACTATAACTGAAGCACAAATGAAAAAACGCTTTACATTTTCTAATATAGAAGTTGTAAAAGAATTTGAAAAGAAAAATAGAAGTATCATATTAATGTGTGCGCATTATGCGAGTTGGGAATGGATTTTTATTTTACAAAGACATATTAAACACAAAGGTTTTGGTGTATATAAACGACTACACAACAAATACTTAGACGCTTTAGTAAAGCGTATTAGAGCGCGTTATAACACCTACCTCATCACTACAAAGGAAACTGTGCCTACATTAATAAAATCCAAAAGAAAAGGCGAATTATCTATGAGTGGCTTTGCTTCAGATCAATCTCCAAAACACAACAAAGCCTACCATTGGAATCATTTTATGGGTATAAAAGTTCCCATACATACAGGTGCAGAAACCTTAGCCAAAAGACTGGACATGTCTGTTGTATTTTTTAAAGTCAAAAAAATAAAACGTGGCTATTATGAAGCGTCATTTGAAACTATAGCAGAAACACCAAAAGATCATGAAGACTATAGTATTACCGATCATTTTATGGCTTTGGTAGAAGCGCAAATTAGAGAAGCTCCAGAATATTATTTATGGACACACAAACGCTGGAAACACCGCGATAAGGTTCCTGCTGAATTTCAATAAAAAGCGCTTTTTTTCTAAAAAAAGACAGCCCTTATTAAATAATGCCAGTATAAGTTGTAATCACGAGACTACAAGCTATACTGGCATCGTTTTTTATACATTATTCTTAAAACAGAGCCTGTTTTTTTAATTAAATAAAATTAGAGCTCAAACCAATCATCTACACGGGTATCCTGTTTAGGGATGAATGTTTTATGAATAAACTCGTTATTTGCTTTGTTATATTCGTAATCTTCAGACCATTTTATATGGTTTTCAGCTAAGGCAATAATACTTTCGCAAACGTAGTCTATCTCATCACAAGTTGTTGTAGGATGAATAGACATACGTATCCAACCTGGTTTTCGTATTAGCTCTCCTAAAGTTATTTCATTTACCAGTTTATGAGATTGTTCTTGATCTACATGTAATAAATAGTGTCCATAAGTCCCCGCACAACTACATCCTCCTCGCGTTTGAATTCCAAAACGGTCGTTCAATAATTTTACACCCAAGTTAAAATGTAAATCTTCAATATAAAAAGAAACAACTCCTAAACGATCTGTATGTGTTGGTGCTAAAATTTTAATATTATTTACACCTTCAAAATTCTTAAAGACTTGGTGTAACAATTCATGTTCTCTATCTAGCATATTCTTAACCCCCATTTGCTCTTTTAGTTTAATAGCCATAGCGGTTTTTATGGCTTGTAAAAACCCTGGTGTTCCACCATCTTCCCTGTCTTCAATATTATCTATATATTTATGTTCACCCCATGGATTAGTCCAGCTTACGGTGCCGCCTCCAGGACAATCGGGAATCATATTTTTATATAATTTTTTATTAAAAACTAAAACTCCAGAAGTTCCTGGTCCGCCTAAAAATTTATGAGGAGAAAAGAAAATGGCATCCAAAGCGGCGTCTTCATCATCAGGGTGCATGTCAATATCTACATAAGGTGCAGAACAAGCGAAATCCACAAAACAAACGCCACCATGCTTATGCATTAACTTTGCTATTTGATGATATGGTGTTTGTATTCCTGTAACATTAGAACCTCCAATCACCGAAGCTATTTTTAAAGTACAATCTTTATATTTATTTAAAAGCACTTCAAGATTCTCCAAACTAAACAATCCATCCTTACCCGCAGGTATAACTTCTACCTTGGCTATGGTTTCTAACCAAGAAGTATGATTAGAATGGTGTTCCATATGTGTAACAAAAACCACAGGACGAATTTCTTTTGGAATCTTAGCATATTTACTAATATTCTCTGGTACTTTTAATCCTAAAATACGCTGAAATTTATTAACAACACTGGTCATTCCATTTCCTGCGACAATTAGAACATCATCCGCATTACTATTTACATGTCCTTTTATTATATTTCTGGCTTTATGATACGCATTAGTCATTGCCGTACCTGAAACCGTAGTTTCTGTGTGCGTATTGGCTACAAAAGGGCCAAATTGGTTCATTATTTTTTCCTCAATAGGCCTATACAAGCGACCAGAAGCCGTCCAATCTGTATAAATTATTTTTTGCTTCCCATAAGGAGATTCAAACTCTTGATCTATACCTATTATATTTTTTCTAAATTTAGAAAAATATTGTTCCAATTTAGAATAGCGCACCTTGTCGTCTTTTATTTTAATCATAACCCTTAAATTGATTGCTAAAATACTAAATATTAGTCACTTCTTTAATTTCGGAGATAATCCTATCGGCCAATTCATCTGCTAATTCTTGAGATTTGGCTTCTGTATAAATTCTAATAATAGGCTCTGTATTACTCTTACGTAAGTGTACCCAATGCTCACTAAAATCAATTTTCACACCATCAATAGTCGTTAAATTTTCATTAGCATACTTCTGTTCCATTGTTTTTAAAATAGCATCGACATCAATTTCTGGAGTTAGAGCTATTTTTTTCTTACTCATAAAATAACTCGTATACGTTTTTCGTAAATCACTAACACTCAATTTTCGTTCTGCCAATAGGCTTAAAAATAAAGCAACACCAACTAAAGCATCCCGACCATAATGAGATTCTGGGTAAATAATCCCACCATTACCTTCACCGCCTATTACTGCTGTATTTTTTTTCATTAAAGCCACAACATTTACCTCTCCAACAGCACTAGCTTCATAACTTCCACCATATTTTTCTGTAATATCTCTAAGCGCGCGTGTAGAACTCATATTACTTACTGTATTTCCAGGATTCTTACTTAACACATGATCTGCACAAGCTACCAAGGTATACTCTTCTCCAAACATCTCCCCGTTTTCATCCATAAACGCTAATCTATCTACATCGGGATCTACAACGATCCCTAAATCTGCATTCGCTTGCTTTACAGCTTCAGATAAATCTGTTAAATGTTCTTTTAAAGGCTCTGGATTGTGTGGGAAATGTCCATTAGGCTCACAATACAATTTTACTGTTTCCACTCCTAAACGCTCTAATAGCAGTGGAATTGCAATTCCTCCTGTTGAATTTACGCCATCCACAACAACTTTCAATCCAGCCGCTTTAATAGCGTCTTTGTTTACATAGTCTAAATCCAGCACCGTAGCGATATGCAAGTCTATATAAGTTTCATTTTTTGTTATGGTTCCTAAATCGTCAACATTTGCAAACTGCATAGTATTAGACTCTGCGAGATCTAAAATTTTAGCTCCTTCCGCTGCATTCAAAAACTCACCTTTATTATCTAATAATTTTAATGCATTCCATTGTTTTGGATTATGACTTGCTGTTAAAATAATTCCGCCGTCTGCTTGCTCCATTGGCACTGCTACTTCTACTGTTGGCGTAGTAGACAACCCTAAGTCTACGACATCTATTCCTAGGCCAACTAAAGTATTCATTACCAAATTCTGAATCATTGCTCCAGAAATTCTAGCATCTCTACCTACTACTACGCTATATTTTTCTTTATTATTTTGTGTTTTTAACCACGTTCCATAAGCAGATGCAAATTTAACGGCATCAATAGGAGTCAAGTTTTGTCCGATCTCCCCACCAATGGTTCCGCGAATTCCTGAAATTGATTTTATAAGCGTCATAAATATATTTTAAAATTGAAATACAAATATAGTATTTCAAAATCGGAATTCTTAAATCGGAATTTGTAAATTCACAGCATGAATTTTCTAGCACATATTTATCTTTCTGGAGACAATGAAAACATAACCATTGGCAACTTTATTGCCGATGGTATTCGCGGTAAAGATTACAAAAAATACACTAAAGATATCCAAACGGGCATTTTACTACATCGCCAAATAGACACTTATACAGATGCACATAAAACAGTAAGGCAAAGCACTAAGCGATTGCATAAAAAATACAGCCATTACTCCGGTGTTATTGTTGATATTTTATATGATCATTTTCTAGCAAAAAACTGGACCGTCTATTCTGAGGTTCCATTAGGTACGTACGTGAATGACTTCTACAATAGCTTAGAAAATAATTTTAATGTATTACCCCAACGGACTCAAGAAATAATGCCCCATATGATCACCAATAATTGGCTATTAAGCTATGCTTCTATAGAAGGAATCGCCGCTGTTTTGCAAGGAATGAATAGACGCACAAATAATAAATCTCATATGCATATGGCTATATATGAACTTCAGGAATTTTATAGTGATTTTGAAGATGAATTCACTCGTTTTTTTCAAGAACTCATTGTTTTTTCTAAAAACAAGCTAATTGAAATACAAAAAGAACAACAAATATAATTACCTAAAAAACAAAATATTAAACAATAAAACCTAAAGCGTTACTTAATATTATCATTAAAAAAATCTAATTATGCGCAAAATAATTTCACTTTGCCTCCTATTTATAGCTTTTGTTTCTTGTGAAAAATATTCAGAAAAAAAACAAGGTCTTATAACACAAAAAGCAATGGTTGTTTCTGCTCGTATGGAAGCATCCATTATTGGAAAACAAATTCTTAAACTTGGCGGAAATGCTTTTGATGCTATGGCAGCAACACAATTAGCCTTAGCTGTTGCATACCCCTATGCAGGGAATATTGGTGGTGGTGGTTTTATGGTATACAGATTGGACAATGGAGATATAGGCAGTTTAGATTTTAGAGAAAAAGCCCCCGCCTTAGCGACAAAAGATATGTATTTAGATTCGTTAGGTAATGTTATTCCTAATTTGAGTACACGTGGTGCTATGGCTGTTGGCGTTCCTGGTGCTGTAGCTGGCGTTTTCGAAACACATAAAAAATTTGGTACATTAGCTATTGAAACAATTATGAAACCTGTTATTGCCTTGGCAAAAAAAGGCGTTATCGTAACTCCAAAACAGGAAATACGTATTGCTAAAAAGCAGAACGATTTTAAGCTAGTTAATAAGGATACCATCCTGTTTGAAAAAAACTGGAAAGCAAACGATACTATTAAATATCCACATTTAGCTGAAACATTAACACGTATAATGAAAAACGGAAGCGATGAGTTTTACAAAGGTGAAACGGCTAAAAAACTCACCCATTTCATTCAAAATAATGGTGGTATTTTATCTATGGACGATCTAGAACAATATCGCGTAAAATGGAGAACACCCGTTACCTTTGAATATGACGATTTACGTATTATTTCTATGGGGCCACCATCTAGTGGTGGTATTGCAATGGCTCAAATTTTAAAATCTGTTGAAGATTATGATTTAGCCCAAATGGGACACAATAACGTAAAAACCATTCAAGTTCTAGCGGAGGCAGAACGCCGTGCCTATGCCGACAGGAGTTATTATCTGGGAGATCCCGATTTTGTAAACGTCCCGCAAAACAAATTAATAAGTAATGCGTATTTAAGAGATAGAATGTTAGGTTTTTCATTTGAAAAAGCAACCCCTTCGAATACAATCACTCATGGCACTATAGACATAGTAGAAAGTGATGAAACAACACATTACTCTATTGTCGATCAATTTGGAAATGCTATTGCTGTTACAACAACCTTAAATTCTGGTTTTGGTTCTAAATTATTTTGTAAAGAATTAGGCTTTTTTCTTAATAACGAAATGGATGATTTTTCGAGTAAACCTGGTATTCCCAATGTTTATGGTTTAATTGGCGCCGAAGCTAATGCCATTTTACCAGAAAAAAGAATGCTAAGCTCTATGACCCCAACCCTTGTTGAAAAGAATAACAAACTCTTTATGAGTGTTGGAACTCCAGGAGGCTCAACCATTATAACGTCTGTCTTGCAAACCATTTTAAATGTACATGAATTTAATATGTCCATGCAAGAAGCAGTAAACGCTGCGCGTTTTCATCACCAATGGTTACCAGACGAGATAAGAATGGAACCTCATAGATTTTCTAAGGAAACCATTAATCAATTAAAAGGAAAAGGATATAAAATTAACGAGGAACGCTCTCCTGTTATTGGAATCGTAGATGGTATTTTAGTGCTTCCTAACGGCACATTAGAAGGCGGCGCAGATAACCGTGGTGATGATGCCGCGGCTGGCTTTTAATTATCTTACATTAATATAAGAAAATTACTTATGAAAATATATGACTGCATTGTATTAACAGACTCGCGTTATCTTAACGATTCCAAGGACTTATATAAACACAACGTATACAAAGAAGATGATTATGTTGTGCAAGCCTTAAAAAGGCTAGGCCTAAAGTCCAAACGATTAGCTTGGGATGACCCAAATTTCGACTGGGAAACGACCAGGTCTATTATATTTAGAACGACTTGGGATTATTTTGATCGCTTTGAAGAATTCTCGAAATGGCTAAAAAGAACAGCTAAAAAAACTCAATTAATAAATTCCAATGCAATTATCCAATGGAATATAGACAAGCATTATCTTTTAGATTTACAAAAAAATAACGTTCATATTGCGGAAAGCTATTTTATAGAAAAAGGCAGTATTACAACTTTAAAATGGTTGCATAATGCACTTAATTGGGAGGGTACGGTTTTAAAACCCTGCGTCTCTGGATCGGCAAGACATACATACAAGTTAAATGCAGAAACCCTGACTAAACATGAAACCATATTTCAAGAATTAATTGCACAGGAAGCGATGATGCTACAGCCGTTTCAGCATAATATTGTAAACAAAGGTGAAGTTTCTATGATTATTATTAATGGACAATATACACATGCTGTTTTAAAAATAGCTAAAGAAGGTGATTTTAGAGTTCAGGACGATTTTGGAGGTACTGTTTATGAATACAAACCTACACCCGAAGAAATACGTTTTGCAGAAACAGCTGTAAACGCTTGTTTTGAAGTTCCTATCTATGCTAGAGTTGATATCTTTGAAGATAATAATGGTAACATTGCATTATCTGAGTTGGAATTAATTGAACCAGAACTTTGGTTTAGAAACAACCCTAGAGCAGCAGATTTATTAGCGAAAACCATTGCAACTAAATTAGACTAATTTTACGGTATTAAAAAGGTTAAAAAACACCGCTCTTAACAGAAAAACGATTATGAAAATAAAAAAAGTTCTTAAAATAATTTCTGGAATAATAATTTTCCTAACCTTACCTACATTTTTACTCTATGGGGTGCTTTATTTTAAATACAATGAAGAATTACCTACAGGTATTGAAGGAGAACAAGCCGATGCATTAGCTTCAAAAATGCTTACCGCTCTTAATTATGATGCCTATAAAGCGACCAACTATATAGAATGGACTTTTAAAAAACGGCATCATTTTAAATGGAATAAAGTTAAAAATACATGTGATGTGTACTGGAAAAACTATAAAGTATCACTCTATTTTAACGATAGTAGTAAAAACAGTGCTTTTCAGAATGAAATAAAAATTGAGGGTGCGCAAGCACAAAAACTCATAACTAAAGCAACAGATTACTTTAATAATGATTCCTTTTGGCTAATTGCGCCTTACAAAGTATTCGACACTGGTGTAAAACGTAGTTTAATCACTTTAAGCAATAACACTCAAGCCCTTTTGGTAACTTATACCGCGGGAGGTTCAACTCCAGGAGATTCCTATTTATGGCATCTCGATGAGACGGGTAAACCAAAACATTTTCAAATGTGGGTTTCAATACTTCCTATTAACGGATTAGCTGCAACCTGGAATAGTTGGGTAACAACAGAAACCAACGCGTTATTACCAGACTTTCACAAGTTACTATTCTTAGACATAGCGATTGAAGGCATTAAAACAACACCTCAATAAAAAAGACGCGCATAAATAACAACATTTAAAACGTAACATAAACGCAGACTGTATGGATTCTTGAATTTACATTTTGTTTTAAATTATAAATAGCTTTACTAAAATAGAACTCAACATCATGACACTTAACAAATATATAGATCACACCTTATTAAGTCCTACAGCAACCAAGCAAGACATCATTACACTTTGTAATGAAGCAAAAAAACATGAATTTCACTCTGTTTGTGTTAATTCTTGTTATGTTCCCTTAGCAAAAACACAATTAAAAGATAGTAATGTAAAGATCTGTAGCGTTATAGGCTTCCCGCTAGGTGCTATGAGTACAGTAGCTAAGATTGAAGAAGCGAAGCAAGCGATTGCAGACGGGACTGATGAAATTGATATGGTATTAAATATAGGCTTATTAAAAAGCAAGGATTTTGATGGCGTCTGGCAAGATATAGAAGCCGTAAGACAAGTGACTCCCAATATTATTTTAAAAGTCATTTTAGAAACCTGCTATTTGAATGAAATAGAAATTATTAAAGCCAGTGAATTAGCCATTACCAGTGGTGCTAATTTCATTAAAACGTCTACGGGTTTTGGTACAGGAGGCGCAACTATTGACACTGTTAAATGCATGCTAAAGATAACCCAAAACACCGCTATTAAAGTCAAAGCTTCTGGAGGTATAAAAGACACAAAAACAGCTCTTAAATATATAAATATGGGAGTCGATAGAATTGGCACTTCATCGGGAAAAGTAATTGTATCTGGTAGCAATTTAGATAAAAACACCAAAACAATATATTAAACAACAACTTATAGTTTTAAATAGAATGCCATAAAATGACCTTTGTTAAAAAACGCTTACTTCTTTATTTTTTTAGCTATGTAATATAATACAGACCGTTTTAAAACCGCGATAATTTAGAATATACACAACTACTTTATGTAGAAATTGTTTAGCTTTGTCTTCCGATGCAAAAAAATATTAACATACAAAACAAAAAAGCTCGTTTCCAATACGAGATACTAGATAAATATACCGCAGGAATAGTGCTTTCTGGAACCGAAATAAAATCCATTCGCTCTAGTCAAGCTTCAATTGCAGAAGCCTTTTGCGAGTTTAATGAGCAAGGAGAGTTATTTGTTATAAATATGACGATACAAGAATATGTCTATGGGAATTATTATAATCATGCTCCAAAAGCAGAACGTAAATTACTCCTTAACAAGAGGGAATTAAAAAAACTACTAAAAGAGGTACAAAATAAAGGCCTTACCATCGTTCCGCTACGATTATTTATTAACGAAAAAGGATTTGCTAAACTAAATATAGCCTTAGCCAAAGGAAAGAAACTATATGACAAACGGGAAACAATTAAGGACAGAGATAATAAACGGGATTTAGACCGCATAAAGAAAAACTTCTAACCTTTTTTGGTCCAATTTTATCATTGTTATAACAATAGCGTATTCTTTTTATTTCTAAGTTTAACTGCTCGTAGGCAACCTTTTTACAAAAAAAGACGTCTATGTTTATAGAAACAAAATTTAACTTATGATAAAATCGCTACAATTAACCATTACTTTACTTTTATGCAACCTTACTTTCTCACAAATAACCGGAGTTGTAACATCTTCAAAACAAATCCCACTTCCTGTTGTTAATATTTTTATAGACAACACTTATATTGGGACCACTACAAATAGCGATGGGAAATACGAATTAAACACCACTAAAACAGGAGATTACACTATTGTTTTTCAATATTTAGGATATAAAACATTAAAAAAAACGATACATATTACCCATTTCCCCTTTGCTTTAGACGCCATACTTGAGGAAGAAGACATCGCCTTAAATGAAGTGGTCATTAATTCTGAAGAAAACCCTGCAAATCAAATTATTAGAAATGCAATTGCGAATAGAAAATCAATTCTTGAAAAGCTCAGCGAATACACAGCAGATTTCTATTCACGTGGCCTTATACAAATTGAAAACGCACCAGAAAAAATTCTTGGTCAAGATGTTGGTAATCTTGGTGGAGGCTTAGATTCAACACGAAGCGGAATTATCTATTTATCTGAAACCATATCAAAACTAGAGTACAAAAAACCAAAACCACTAAAAGAGAAAATCATAGCGTCAAAGGTTAGCGGCGATAATAATGGTTTTAGTTTTAATAATGCTAGCGATGTTAATTTTAATTTTTATAAAAACACTTTTGAGCTAGGCGCACAGGTTGTTTCACCTATTTCAGAGATGGCCTTTAACTATTACCGTTACAAACTAGAAGGTGTCTTTTACGACGATAGAGGCAATCTTATTAATAAAATTAAAATCAGTCCAAAGCGAAAAAACGACAAAGCTTTTTCGGGCTATATCTATATTGTAGAAGAGCAATGGAGCCTTTATGCTGTAGAGGTTACCGTTAAAGGAAAACAGGTGAATACAGCTCCCGTAGACCTATTTACCATAAAACAAACTTTTTCATACTCAGACACAGATACGATTTGGGCATTAATCTCTCAAACCTTCGATTTTAAATTTGGCATTTTAGGCATAAAAGGCAATGGGCGCTTTACCTCTGTTTATAGTAATTATGATTTTTCTCCAGAATTTACAAAAAAAACCTTTACCCGAGAAATTTTATCGTTTGAAGAACACGCTAACAAAAAAGATTCTACCTATTGGGAAACAAAACGCCCTGTTCCTTTAACAGATGCTGAGTCTATGGATTATGTAAAAAAAGATAGCATTCAAATAGTTAAAGAATCGAAACCATACTTGGATTCCATAGATAAACAAAATAACAAATTCAAAATTTGGGATATTTTAGGAGGTTATAGCTACCAAAACTCGCATAAAGATCACGCCTTTAGTATTAGCTCGCCTCTCGAGCACATTAGTTTTAATACCGTACAAGGCTGGAATGGAAAGCTAGAATTGAATTTCACAAAACGCTATGATGATTACAAACGCTATCTAAGGGTAAATACCACATTAAACTATGGAGAAGGAGATGATAGGTTAAGAGGAGTCGCATCTATTCGTTACAAATTTAACAACAAAAACAGACAATCATTATCATTATCTGGAGGTGTTAAAACGCAGCAATTTAATGCTTCCCAACCCATTTCGCGTTTAGAAAATGCAGTAAGCACTTTAGTATTTGAAGACAATTACATGAAGCTTTACGACAAAGGTTATGCGCAAATAAAATACTCTCAAGAATTATTTAATGGTTTTTATCTCTATTCTGCTTTAGCTTATGAACGCAGAAAAGCAATATTCAATACTACCGATTATACTTTAATAAATGAAAGTAGAGACCGCTATACAAGTAATAACCCTATAGATGAAACCGCTTATGGTATTGCCCCTTTTAACACTCATAACATTATAAAACTAAACCTAAATACAACCATTAACTTTGCGCAAGATTATTTAAGTTATCCGGATGGAAAATACAATATCCCTAATAGTAAGTATCCTAGTTTAAGCTTAGGTTACGAAAAAGGCTTAGGAGCAACAGATTCTAATTACAATTTTGATCAATTTAAAATTAAACTAAGACAACACGTAACCCTAGGAAATAAAGGGACTTTTAGATATAATATAAGCGGCGGTACTTTTTTAAATGCCGATAATATTGCGTTTATGGACTATCATCATTTTAATGGTAATCAAATCAATGTAAAACTTAAAGGGTCCTATTTAAGCGCTTTTAAAAATTTACCCTATTATAATTTAAGTACCAATAAACCCTATGGAGAATTTCATGTAGAACATAACTTTAATGGTTTTATTTTAAATAAAATACCATTATTAAGCAAGCTTAACTTTAATCTTATCCTTGGAGCCAACGCTGCCATAACAGAAGACAATACTCCGTATAACGAATTTTCTGTTGGAATAGACAATCTTGGTTTTGGAAAGTTCCGTTTCCTCCGTCTCGATTATGTGCGTTCCTACCAGAGTGGATTTTTAAACGATGCGGTAATGTTTGGGATTAGTTTTTAATCTAAAAGAACCCGTATTTAAATTGCAACATTAAATACGGGTTCTTTTTTTTATCTTAATTTCTTAAAGCTTTTCTTTCGGTGATGCTTAGATGCTCAAACCTTTACAAAGCCCAAAGAAGTGTTTTAATTTTTATCTTCCAACAAAGGCACAAAACGAAATTCTCCAAGTTCTGTTTTCTCAAATGTTTTTGGTCCTTTTCTAACAAATAGCGTCATAGTTTGTACGTTTTGACCTACAGGTATAACCAAACGCCCTCCAATTTCCAATTGTGCTAATAAAGCCTTGGGTACAAAAGGGGCACCAGCTGTTACTATAATACTTGCAAAAGGCGCTTCTTCTACCATCCCTTTGTAACCATCTCCAAAAATAAGTTTTTTAGCCCGATAGCCTAATTTAGGTAAAAAATTACTTGTTTTTTTAAATAACTCTTGTTGTCTTTCAATACTAAAAACCTTTGCTCCAAGCTCACAAAGCACTGCTGTTTGATAACCGCTTCCTGTTCCAATCTCTAAAACTTTATCTCCTCTCTTAACCTCTAGTAATTCACTTTGAAAAGCGACTGTATAAGGCTGTGAAATGGTTTGATCTGCGGCAATAGGAAACGCCTTATCTTGATATGCATGATCTAAAAAGCTAGAATCCATAAACAAGTGTCTAGGGATTTTCTCAATCGCTTTTAGCACGTTTTCATTAGTTATTCCTTTGGATTTCAGTACAGAAACCAATTGTAATCGTAGTCCTTTATGTCTAAATGTATCTTTCATAAATTGAAGTGCAAAAATATATAATATTTTTATCAAAACACATTAAAAATACTGCATTCCATGAAAGTCCGAAAGCGATGTTTCAGAGGCATTAAAAAACAAGATATTAGCTTTTTTTAAACACTAAAATCGCTATTGTAAAATAAATACAAGCATAAAAAATGATAATATTAACAATTAAATTTCACTTAAAAAACTAGTAATTATTCTATGTTTAAGTCTTCAAATTAAGAGAAAAAATCTATTTTTGTTGAAAACATAAATCAGAATGCTAAACGCTGGAGTATTGGGTGCTGGACACCTTGGAAAAATTCATTTAAGACTTCTTAATCAATCTGAAAAATATAACCTTATCGGGTTTTACGATGCAGATGAAGCCAATGCCAAAAAAGTTGAAACTGAGTTTGGTTATAAATATTTCAATACCATCGATGCCTTAATAGAAGCCGTAGATGTTGTAGATATTGTAACTCCTACGCTTTCCCACTATGACTGTGCCAAACAAGCCATAGCCAAAGGAAAACATGTTTTTATTGAAAAGCCTATTACAAATACTGTCGAGGAAGCAGAAACCTTACGTGCTCTGGTAGCAGAGCATAATGTAAAAGGACAAGTGGGACATGTAGAGCGTTTTAATCCCGCTTTTATGGCTGTAAAAGAACAATTAGACAAACCGATGTTTATTGAATCGCATCGTTTAGCCGAGTTTAATCCTCGTGGTACAGATGTGCCTGTTGTATTAGATTTAATGATACATGATATTGATGTTATTCTTAGTGTAGTAAAATCTAAAGTAAAGCATGTCTCGGCAAGTGGTGTTTCTGTTATTAGTGATACACCAGATATTGCAAATGCTAGAATAGAATTTGTTAATGGTTGTGTTGCCAATTTAACAGCTAGCCGCATTTCATTAAAAAACATGAGAAAAACACGTTTTTTTCAACGTGATGCTTACATTTCTGTAGATTTCTTAGAAAAAAAATGTGAAGTAGTAAAAATGAAAGATGCACCAACGAATCCTGGTGATTTTGATATGATCTTACAAAATGCTGAGGGCATTAAAAAGCAAATTTATTTTGACAACCCCGAAATCTCTACAAATAATGCTATTATGGATGAATTAGAGACCTTTGCAACAGCTATTACTAATAATACAACACCTATAGTGACGCTACATGATGGTACAGAAGCTTTGCGTGTAGCGACAATGATTATAAATCAATTTTAAAACAACTTATTTAGAGACTGTCCCTATTTTTTATACAGTCCATAATTCTATACTATAATTAACACGATTCTCATTGTTGTGAGAATAAAAATAAATTTTTGAATGAAAAATATAGCAGTAATTGGAGCAGGTACTATGGGAAATGGTATTGCGCATACTTTTGCACAATCTGGGTTTAAAGTTCAACTTATAGACATTAGTGAAGACTCTTTAAAAAAGGGTTTGGCAACCATTACCAAAAACTTGGACAGAATGGTTGCAAAGGACAAGATTTCTGAAGCCGATAAAACACAAACATTAGCAAACATTACAACTTATACGAATGTAGCTAGTGGCGTAGAGCAGGCGAATTTAGTTGTTGAAGCTGCTACTGAAAACTTAGATTTAAAACTAAAAATATTTAAACAATTAGATGAAGTTTGTGCTAAAGATACAATCCTAGCAACCAATACATCATCCATATCTATAACTCAGATTGCAGCAATAACAACGCGGCCAGAAAAAGTTATCGGAATGCATTTTATGAATCCAGTACCTATTATGAAACTGGTTGAAATTATTCGTGGTTATAATACAAGTGATGCGGTAACTCAAACAATAATGGAATTGAGTAAAACACTAGGCAAAATTCCTACAGAAGTAAATGATTACCCTGGATTTGTTGCCAATAGAATTTTAATGCCTATGCTTAATGAATCTATTGAAACCTTATACAATGGTGTTGCTGGAGTTCAAGAAATTGATACCGTAATGAAATTAGGAATGGCTCACCCAATGGGGCCGCTACAATTAGCAGATTTTATTGGATTAGATGTTTGTTTATCTATTTTAAATGTAATGTACGACGGATTTAAAAACCCTAAATACGCCCCTTGCCCATTATTAGTTAATATGGTTAACGCAGGGAAACTAGGAGTTAAATCTGGTGAAGGTTTTTACGATTATAGTAATAGTAGAAAAGCAGAACACGTTGCAAAGCAATTTTCATAATAGTTATTTCCTATTAAGTAAAGTTTTATACTAAAAAACCAACAACATAAAGTCATAGAAACCTTAGACGACTTAATTATTGAAGACGCTATGTAAACGATGAATAAGTGCTTATTAATAAGGTATTAGAATAACTAAGCGCTTGTATTTTTTTAATAAAATAAGAAAAGAGTTCTTATCTTTAGAACATACAAGCGCTTCTGCTTCCTACGATTATTTCAACGCGCCTCTTTAACATAAAAAAAGTAACGAAAATAAAGATCGATTATGGCAAAAATACGTCCTTTCAAAGCAGTAAGGCCTACACGAGATAAAGTTAGTCTGGTGGCTTCTCGTTCCTATCAAAGTTATACCCAATCTGAACGTGAAGCGCGATTAGATCACAATCCATTTTCATTTTTGCATATTGTTAATCCAGGTTATAAATACGATAAGGAAATTTCAGGAAAAGAACGGTATCAACTAGTAAAGAATAGGTACTCAGAATTCAAAGAAGACGGCGTTTTTATTCAAGATAAAAAAGCCTCTTTTTATATTTACAAAATTGTAAATAGAGAGCAACAAATATTTAATGGTATTGTCTCGGCTGCAAGTGTTGAAGATTATGAAAAAGATATCATAAAAAAACATGAAGACACCATAACCAGTAAAGAGTCTGTTTTTAAAGATTATTTAAAAACAGTGGGATTCAATGCCGAACCGGTACTACTCACCTATCCAGATAATACTGCTATTGCTAATATTTTAAAAACAATACAATTACAACGTGCCGAATTTGAATTTACAACAACCTATAGAGATACACATTATCTATGGCAAATAGAAGACGAAGAACATATAAACAGTATCGTTAAGGCTTTTGAAGAAATGGAGACCTTATACATTGCCGATGGACACCACAGGTCGTCTTCATCTCAATTATTATGTGAGGATTTAAAATCGCTAAATAAAAACCATACCGGAACAGAAAACTATAACTACTTTATGAGTTATCTTATTCCTGAATCTGAATTGCAAATTCATGAATTCAATCGTTTGGTTAAAGATTTAAACGGATTAACAAAAGAAGAGTTTCTTATTCAATTAGATACCATTTACCGTATTGAAAATAGGGGTTTAATACCATATAAACCTTCAAAAAAACATCATTTTAGCATGTATCTAGATGGGGAATTTTATTCTCTATATTTACGTAAAACCAATTATAAATTTGAAACATCTCTAGACGAACTCGATGCACAGTTACTTTACAAAACGATATTAAATCCCATTTTAGGGATTTCCGATTTACGTAATGACACTCGCATTGATTACCAAAGTGGAAAAAAAGATATTATAAATCTAAAAAGCAAAATAGATGATGGAGAATTTAAAGTTGGTTTCGGTATGATTCCTGCAACCATTAATGTGTTAAAAAAGATTGCAGACGATGGCTTAAAAATGCCTCCTAAAAGCACTTATATTGAACCTAAATTAAGAAGTGGAGTTACTATTTATGAATTTTAAATTATAAACATTACCGTTTGTTTTAAATATATATAATAATTAAAATCATTATCGCAGACCACATTATGAGTATCGCAGAAAACCTTGAAAAAATACAATCTACAGTTCCTGAACATGTAACATTAGTCGCTGTATCCAAAACAAAACCAGTAGAAATCCTTATGGATGCTTATAATGCTGGGCAACGTATTTTTGGAGAGAATAAAATTCAAGAAATGGCAGCTAAATATGAAGTAATGCCCAAAGATATTGAATGGCATATGATTGGACATGTACAACGTAATAAAGTGAAGTATATGGCCGCTTTTGTAAATTTGATTCATAGTGTAGAAAGCTTAAAGCTGTTAGAAGAAATAAATAAACAAGCAAAAAAACACAATAGAGTAATTGATTGCTTGTTACAAATAAAAATTGCCTCAGAAGACTCTAAATTTGGAATGTCTCCAGAAGAAGCAACTACTATTTTACAGTCCAAAGCCTATGCCGAGTGTCATCATACAAACATTGTAGGAATTATGGGAATGACTACTTTTACAGACGACCAAACTCAAGTACAAAGTGAATTTAATACCCTTAAAGCGACTTTCGAGCATTTAAAACCTTTAGCCCCTAATTATAGTCCATTACGAGTCATTTCTATGGGAATGAGTAACGATTACAAATTAGCAATTACATCAGGAAGTACAATGATTAGAGTAGGAAGTAGTATATTTGGCTTGAGAAACTACATAAATTAGTGTTTCGTTTCACTAAAGCATATCAAATTGCTCCATAATCTTATAAATAGAATAGCGTATTTACACGATAGTAGACATAGAAACCACTGGAGGGAAATTTAATGAAGAAGGAATAACTGAAATTGCCATATACAAATATGATGGTCATGAAGTTGTCGATCAGTTTATAAGCTTGATAAATCCTGAACGAGAGATACAGCCTTTTGTTGTTAATTTAACAGGAATCAATAGTAATATGCTTCGTAATGCGCCTAAATTTTATGAGGTAGCAAAACGTATTGTAGAAATTACAAAAGATAGCATACTCGTTGCGCATAATGCCAACTTTGACTACAGAATTTTACGTACAGAGTTTAATCGTTTAGGGTTTACTTTTGAACGCGAAACACTTTGTACAGTAGAACTATCTAAGAGTTTAATTCCCGATCAACCGTCTTACAGTCTAGGGAAATTGGTGCGTTCATTAGGCATTCCTGTAACAGATAGGCATCGTGCTTCTGGAGATGCATTGGCTACGGTAAAGTTATTTAAACTCTTAATGGCCAAAGATGTAGAAAAAACGATTATTCAAAATTCTATTCGTAAATCGCCAAAGTTACGAATAACACCTAGACTTATCAATATTGTTAACGACCTCCCTTCAGCTACGGGTGTTTATTATATACACAATGCTAACGGAAAAATCATCTATATAGGAAAGAGCAAAAACATAAAAAAAAGGGTCAATCAGCATTTTACTGGTACAAATTCAAAAGCAAAAAAAATACAATTGCAAGTTGCCACTGTTACTTATGAAACGACTGGAAGTGAATTAGTAGCGCTTTTAAAAGAAAGTGAAGAAATAAAATTAAATAGACCACTTCATAATCGTGCTATGAGGCGACGGTTATTTAACTATGCACTTTATAGCTTTGTAGATGACAATGGTTATATTAATTTAAAAATTGATAAAGCTGATGGCAGGAAAAAATCTATCACAACTTTTAGTAACAAACAAAGCGCAAAAACATTCTTATTCAATGCCGTTGAAAAATTTCAACTTTGTCAAAAACTAGTCGGTTTATATAAGACCGAAAATCAATGTTTTAAATATGAAATAAAAGAATGTGAAGGTGCTTGCCTTTTGGAAGAACCTGCTGAGACTTACAATATAAAGGTACAAAAGCTAATCGCTAAAAACAGTTATGAGAATCAAAATATGGTCATTATAGATCGGGGGAGAGAGCTTGACGAACGTAGTGCTATATTAATAGAAAATGGCATCTTTAAAGGCCTAGGCTTCTATAATTTAAATTATCAAATAAACAATATTGAAGTATTAGAATCCATTATAACACCAATGGAAAACAACAAAGATAATCAACATATCATACAACATTATTTAAGACAAAATAAACGCTTAAAAATTTTAACCTTTTAATGAAATCCCTATTTATTCCCTTTTTTATTCTTTTTACAATTTATAATAGTTTCTCACAAACAAGCTTTAGTTCGGAAAGCTATGACGTTTCAAAAAACGATCTTGAGATCAAAACTTTTAAAAAAGACTCAACGGCTAATGCGCTTGTAATATATGAATCTGGAAATTCTTATATTGATCAAAGCTCATTTAAATTAAAAACAGAAGTTAAACGAAAGATAAAAATATTAGATAAAAATGGTTTTGATCAAGCAAATATTACCGTAGACCTTTACAATAATGATAATCGCAGTTTAAAAGAAAAAATTTCTAAAATTACAGGTACAACAACTAATATAATAAATGGTGTTGTAGAAAAAAGTCCCCTTGTAAAGAAACAAATATTCACAGAAAAATATAATAAGAACCATACGTTTATAAAATTCACACTTCCAAATATAAAAGAAGGTGCAGTGATTACATATAGTTATACTATAGAATCGCCTTTTATGTTTAAATACAAAGGATGGGAATTCCAAAGTGAGATCCCCAAGTTACACAGCGAATATAGTGCTAGTATTCCTGGAAATTATGAATATAATATTAAGCTAATAGGAGGAAAAAAATTATATAAAAATGAATCCAAACTAAAGAAAAATTGTTTGATTGTTGGCAATGGTAATAATGCAGATTGCTTTAATTCTATTTATATAATGAAGGATATTCCTGCATTTGTTGATGAAGAGTTTATGACAACCCGAAACAATTATCTTGCAAGAATAGATTATGAATTAAAAATTCATAGAGGCTTTGATGGCTACACTAAAGATTATACAAAAACATGGGAAACCGTAGACAAAGATTTAAAAGCAGAACAGTCCATTGGTAAACAATTAAACAAGGAACATCTGGTTAAAGCGCTTTTAAATCCTTCAATAACCAATGAGACAGATCCTTTAATAAAAGCTAAAGCTATTTTAAAATATGTTCAAGAAACCTACACTTGGAATAAAGAATACAACATCTTTAAAGACGTCTCTTTAAAAAAATTAATAAAAACAAAATCTGGAAGGGCATCTGAAATAAACCTACTCCTTTTTAACCTTCTTAAGCAAAATAACATCCCTGTGAAACCTGTTTTGGTTTCTACTAGGTCAAATGGTTTGGCCACCAAAGTTTACCCTGTTATTACCGATTTTAATTATGTATTAGTTCAAGCAAGTATTGGAAATAAAACTTATCTATTAGATGCTGTAGATGATTACTTAACTTTTGGACAAATCCCTTTTAAATGTCTTAATCAATACGGGCGCCTTTTAGACTTTAAAGAAGGGAGCTCTTGGCTTCCCATTAATTCCAAGCTGTCGAAGCAATTTTTGAAAGTTAAATTAAGTTTAGAAAACGACACTTTAACAGGTAACATAAAATCTACAAAAACAGGATATCCTGCCTTATCTTCAAGAAAATCTTATTATACTAATAGTGAAGAATATCTTAAAAATTTTCAAGATAAATACTCCAATCTAAGCATTACGTCTCATGATATTACTACAGATAAAAACATTAATAAGTTTCAAGAAACATTAGATTTTACTCTAGAAACAGAAACTATAGGAGATAAAATATACCTTAACCCCTTTATAATAAAGCAATTTACTAAAAATCCGCTTAAACTTCAAGAAAGAACTTATCCCATAGATTTTGGATACAAAAGGACTTATCTTTATTCCGTGAGCTTGGATTTAAAAGACCAGTATGATGTGGAGGAACTCCCTGAAAGTTTCTCTCAAAAATTGCCGGACAATTCTGGAATCTTAGTCTTTAATTCTAAACAAGATAATGGTATTATTACTATTTTATTCAAATTTAGCATCTATGAAGCTATATACCCCGCTATTTATTATGACTATCTAAAATCTTTTTTTGCTTCAATTGTAAATACCCAAAAAAACACATTAATTGTACTTAACAAAAAATAAGCTATCTTTAATATATGAATGAACAAATATCTAGCAAGAACTGGAAAGACAAGCTTTATGAGATCATTTATGAGGCAGATACCCCTGCAGGAAAGTTATTTGATGTCATTTTACTATACTTCATTTTAGCTAGTATTGCATTGGTTATGCTAGAAAGTGTTAATAGTATAAATATTAAATACAACACCCTGTTGGATATTGGAGAATGGGTGGTTACTATATTATTTACCATAGAATACATTGCCCGTATAATTTCAATAAGAAAGCCGTTAAAGTATATTACCAGTTTTTATGGGATTATTGACTTATTATCGACCATTCCTAAATATTTATCTTTAATATTTGTTGGTGCACATGCATTAGTTGCTTTAAGAGCTCTTCGTTTGCTACGGATCTTTAGAGTACTAAAGTTAGTACGTTATTTAGGCGCCTCAAATAAATTAATTGTAGCATTAAAGGCTAGTCGTGTTAAAATCTCTGTTTTCCTATTTGCTGTTATTATTATTTCTATTATTCTAGGAACTATCATGTATTTGGTTGAAGGTCAAGAAAACGGTTTTACAAACATTCCCAAAAGTGTGTATTGGTGCATAGTAACCTTAACAACTGTGGGTTACGGAGACATCGCACCACAAACGCCTATTGGGCAGTTTATAGCCTCTTTAGTAATGATTTTAGGATATGGTATTATCGCGGTTCCTACGGGTATTGTCTCTTCTGAAATAGCAAAAACTTCAGAAATAGCAACACCTAGTAATACCCGATCTTGCCCAAGTTGTTCTGTTGAGGGGCACAAAGACTCGTCTAAATTTTGCTATAAATGTGGAGATCCACTATGGAAATAAATCCTTATCATAATATATAATAAAACACGACACAATCAATCAGTCTCATCCACATAAAACATTAATTTCTATTGTTGGTCCTACAGCGATAGGAAAAACAAGTTTAAGTATAAAATTAGCACAGCATTTCAAAACCGAAATTATTTCAGCTGACTCTCGCCAATTTTTCAAAGAAATGCAAATTGGTACTGCAGCACCTACTGCCTACGAATTGTCACAAGCTAAACATCATTTTATCCATCACAAATCTATAGAGGATAGTATTTATAATGTTGGTGCTTTTGAAAAAGATGCCATACTATGCTTAGAGGCTCTTTTTAAAACAAAAGATGTTGTCATTATGGTTGGAGGCTCTGGTTTATATGTAGATGCGGTTATAAAAGGTTTAGATTATTTTCCTGAAGTCGACAAAACGATTAGAACTCAATTAAATGAGCAGTTAAAATCGAGTGGTTTAAAGCCCCTTCAAGATCAGTTAAAAACTTTGGATATCATAGCTTACAACACTATAGCCATAGACAACCCTCAACGTGTAATTCGTGCATTAGAAGTTTGTATTGGTTCAGGGCAGCCTTATTCCTCATTTTTAAATAAAGAAAAAGGACAAAGACCTTTTAAAACGATCACTATAGGACTTACTGCCGATAGAGCTATTATTTACGAGCGTATAAATAAACGGGTAGATCTTATGATGGCAGATGGGCAACTCGAAGAAGTAAACACATTACGTTCTAAACAACATTTAAACGCCTTAAATACGGTAGGTTACAAAGAATTATTTCATTACCTTAATGGAGATTGGACTTTAGATTTCGCTATTTCAGAAATAAAGAAAAACTCTAGACGTTTTGCTAAACGACAACTTACCTGGTTTAAACGAAATAAAAACACGTACTGGTTTGATTATAACTATACTATTGCCAATTTAATTGATACTATAAAAAAAGAACTGTAATATAATGGTCAACAAAAGAAAATTATAGCCCTCTCTAAGACTTCAATGTACCTATTACTTTTCTGAATGCTTAATGTATTTTTCTACTACTACAGCCGTAATAATCACAATATAAAATTGCCCTAACAATCCTGTTAAAATCGCTGCTTTTTGAGCAATTGGAGTTATTGGATATATCTCCCCATAGCCAATAGTCATAAGCGTAACATAACTATAATATAATAATGAATCTATTTTTGAATTTAGTGGCATCCCGAATATTAATCCTCCAAAGGCTCCTTCAGAATGTAACTCAATGGCTATAAAAAGAAAAAATGTTATTAAACCTAGCGAAATATAGCCACTCATTAAACCAATAATGACATTTCTAGTTACTTTTTTTGCTCTCCAGACTTGTTTTATTATCGACAATGTTACAACAATATAAAACAAAAAGTATAGTCCAAATAAAAAGTACAAATAATCATTATTAAGATTATTTTGCATTGCATTAAGCCCAAAAAGAATAAGAAAGACTATAAATAAAGTAATAAAAAACCACAATAGTTTCTTCCGTTTTAATAGTAATACAACACCTGCTATAATATTAACAAGAAATAAAACATGAAATAATTTTTCCTGAAAAAATTGCATTGGAAAAAGTAACGATCCAAATAGAATGAGTAATAGGCTAACGAAATAAAATTCAAATCGATAATTATATAATTTCTTTATCATTCTTGAGAGTGTAAAATAAACGCTGCCTGTTAAAAAAGACTGAGTAGCGCTATCACAAATCATTTCGTTTATATATGAATTTCAAGCTGAATCTACCTGTCAAATTTAATGTAAAATTCTTAAATCTTCAAACTTCTACTATATAACACCGTTTCACTTTTGAGTATGATTTACTAATAGCGATTTCTCTTTTCAGTAATACCATAGTTTCCCTTCATATTTAGCTTTAGAAACTAAAGTCTTAGATATGATACATTTTAAGGTCTCAGTTAGATAAACAAAATGTATTTTACGACTAAGACTTTCATTATAAGCCATTGAATACACATGCCATTTATACTCCTCCTTAAGATTTTATATTATCATAAGTAATTAAAGAGAAGTATATTATCTAATATATATTTTAATTACAAGTTATGACTCGTCCATTAACTTTTCATCAAACACATAGCCTTTATAGTTTATTTTAAATAATAAACTAAACAACACTGGTATAAAAATTAAAGTAATAACAGTCCCAAATAATAACCCTAACATAATACTTATGGCCATACCTTCCCACATTTCTCCGCCACTCAAATATAATGGTATTAACCCCATAACAGTGGTTAAAGTTGCTAATAAAATAGGCCTAAAACGTTGTATACAAGCAGTAATTACTGCATCTTGGTCTTTACGTCCCATTTTTTGTTCTATTTCCATTCTATCTATAAGTACAATAGCATTATTTATTATAATTCCAGCTAAAGATATGACTCCTAAAAAAGGCATAAAGCCAAAAGCTTCTCTAAAAAGTAACAACCCAATTACAACTCCAATTATGGCTAAAGGAATTGTAGATATAACCATACACATTTTTCTAAAGGAATTAAATTGTATAATTAAAAGCATAACAATAATAAAACCTGAAAAAGGTAAATAGGAGACTACAGAGCCTATACTTTCTGCTGAGCTTTCGGCATCTCCTCCAAATTCATAAACATATTTATGAGGCCAATTTTTAGCTTGTTCTTCTAACCAAGGTGTGATTTCTTTTGTAATAACAGAGGCATTCCCACTGGGCTGTAATTCACTAGAGATATTAATAGTTCTATCTAAATCTAATCGCTTAATTTTGGAATATTGCCATTGTGGAATAATAGTAGCCACCTGTAATAAAGGGACACTCTTACCTGATCCTTGAGCATATATGTTTAAAGCTTCTAATGATTCTAATGATTGTTGTTTATTAGCTTCACTACGCATAACGATTGGAATAGATTTATCGTCTTCCCGATATTCTCCAGTTTTTACACCATCTATTGCTGTTTCTAATGACGTTGCAATATCTTGACTACTCACCCCAGCTGTTTGTGCTCTGTTTTGATCTATTTCGATTAAAAACTTTTTACTTTTTGCCCCCCAGTCATCTTTTATATTTTTAGTACCTTGAATTTCTGATAATTTTAATTTAACCGTTTCTGCTATTTTTGCTAATTCGTCTGGATCGTCTCCAGAGATTTTAATTTCTATAGGCGTACCACTTCCTCCTGCTCCTAATGCCCCTACTTTAATATCTGCATTTGGAAAACTATTAAAGGCATAGTTATTTACTCTCGTTATGACTGCTTTATTTTCTAAAAAAGAAGAGGTATTTACTAATATATGAGCATAGCTAGAATTAGTTTCATCCTGCGAATACCCTAAATCATAAGATTCAGGTCCCTGCCCGATATAAGCAGACCAATCAACTATACCATGGATTCTTGTTTCATTTGTTTTTAATGAATCTAGCATATATTGCTCTAACTCACGAACAACTTCTTCTGTACGTTCAATTTTTGTACCTGAAGGTAAATTGATATCAATAGTAATCATATTACGATCACTATCGGGAAAGAATACAAATGCAACCTTAGTAAAACCGTATATAGAAACCACAAAAGCAACTGCTGTACTAATAATCACGATCCACCTATAACATAGAACCTTTAAAATAAGAACCTTATACCCTTCCTTTAATTTATTAATCGTTTTATCTATTAAACTTTGTTTCTTTTTTCCTTTAGGCTCCATTTTTAAAAACAAAAAACAAAATAAAGGCACCATTGTTAATGAAATTAACCAAGAAGCAGCTAGGGCAATGGTAATTACAACAAAAATTGGCCCTACGATATCTCCCATTGATGTTGGCGACATATAGAATGCTAAGAATGCTGCAGATGTTGTTAACGTTGATATTAATAAGGGCATCCACAACTCAGAAAAAGCTTCAACCGCTGCTGTTTTTTTATCAATACCTTGTTCCATTTTTACCATAATGGTTTCCGCTACCACAATTGCATTATCAACTAACATTCCTAAAGCCATTATTAAGGCTGCTAATGTTACCTGATTCAAGCCCATTTTTATAACCCCCATAATCATCAAGGTCATGATCGTTACTACAGGAATTAAACTCGCAATCACCATTCCCGTTCTAAACCCTAAGAAAATAAGCATTATAGCCAAAACAATCCCGATAGACTGCATCAAATTACTAACAAAATTATTGACCTTATTTTCAATGTAAGTATCTAATGATGATACTCTAACTATTTCTAATCCGACTGGCAATATCTTTTCCCATTCAAGCACCACTTGATCAACTTCATCTCCCAATTGAATAACATTGGCGTTATCTTTAAGGTTTACGTGAATAGATAAGGCCTCTTGTCCATTCATAAATACTTTTTGAGTTGGAGGGAAAATATATCCTTTTTCTATGCTTGTGGTAATGTCTCCAAGTTTTACCAATTGTGATCCATCGTCTCCAACCGAAATTAACATTTCCCTGATATCATCGACTGAATTAAAATTACCTGTAGGCTCTAAAATAATACTTTCATTTCCTACATTAACCTCGCCTCCTGAGCTTAAAATATTAGTAGAGGAAATCATTTGCTGCAATTTTTCAGATGATAATCCATATTCCTTCAAACGGGTGTTATCAAATTCCACAAACACACGTTCTTCTTGTACGCCTCCTAAAACAACTTTAGCCGCAGAAGGTAATTTTATTAAATCATCTTTAATATCGTCTGCATAATCCTTCATTTTTGCATAACTGTACCCGTCTGAGGTTAGTCCTACTACAATTCCGTAAACATCACCTGTGCCATCATCTTGTAAATCTGGTTCTACGGTATTAGGCAACCCTTTTAGCGCCTCTAATTTTCGCCGCAAACGGTCCCAAACAGATTGTATTTTCTCTTCTGGAATTTCATCTATTAAAGTTACAACAACTACCGATAATCCGGAACGTGAGGTACTAGTTACCTCTTTTAGTTCAGGGAGCTCTTGTGCTACTTTTTCAATTTTGTCTGTTACCAATTGTTCTACCCGTTCGGGGCCTGCACCAGGAAAAGAAGAAACTATAGATGCTGTTCGAACAACATATGGAGGCATACTATCTCTTGACAAGTCAGAAAACATATATAGCCCCATAATCATTATGGTTGATAATATGGTTATGGTTATTCTATCTTTATCTATGGAAAATTTTGCTAAATTCATATGGTTAGTATCTATTTAAACTTATTGTAATTTAACTTCTTGCCCATCTAGCAAAGTTTGTAACCCTGCCGTAGCTATTTTTTGCCCTACAAACAATCCGGATTTCACTTCAAAACCATCTGTTGTTAATTTTCCTATAACGACTTTTTGTTTTTCTACTTTAATCGACGTATTATCTTCATCTATTAAAAAGACAAAATTACCTTTGCCATCTTCTCCTACCGAATTTGTTGGAACGACAAGCGTTTTATTATCTGCTTTTTGTTCTCCAAGATCAAAAGAAACATTTGCTGCCATACCACTTTTTATAATATCACTAGGGTTTATTACTGTAACCCTCACAGGATATGTAGCCGTATTATTATCTACCGCAGGAGCGACTTCGGTAACCTTTGCTTTAAATTTCTCTTCGCCTAGTGATGAAAAATCGACATCTACAATCATTCCTTCCTTTATTGCATTAATAATACTTTCGGGGATCCCAAATGTAATTTCCATAGCTGTACCAGCATTTAAGGTGGCTACTGTTTGACCTGGACTTACATTTTCATCCATTTCTGCTGTTACTTCAGAAATCACACCATTTTCTGGAGCGTACAAATAGCCATAGCGTATTTGTTCTTGCTGAATAGAGACGCCTCTTTTTGCCGACTCATGACTTTCTTGAGCTGTTTTATAGGCATTTTTAGCGGCTTCAAAATCACTTAATGATGAACTCCCCTTCTCATACAGCGCACGTACTCTGTTTAAGCTCAATTTTGTGGTATTCATTTGTGAGGCAGCACTATTTAATTGTGTAATGGCTTGTTCATAAGCCAATCGAGCTTGCACATTATCCAATTTCCCTATTAATTGTCCTTCTTTAACCTTTTGCCCCAATTTAATATCGAATTCGGTAATAATTCCTGTACTACGAAAACTTAAATTGATTACTTTTTCCGTTCTTGCTGTCCCACTAAAAGTTCTAATTTTATTTCCTCCTAAATAGCCTACTTCATAGTATTCTATAGTTCTAACCAATTTCACTTCTTCTTTTTCCTCTTTAGCACAGGAAAATAAAACCATTATTATAAATGTGAGTGTTACTATTTTTTTTATGGATTTCATAGTGTACATGTTTGTCTTGGTTATTTGATTAATTACGTGTGTTCATAAATTCTAAAAAGCGTTGCGTAAAGGCTTCGTTTTCTTCTTCTGTATTTAGTAAGAAATAATACCCCAGAAAACGCTCGACTTGTAATGCACTTATTAAATAATTATACACCGCATTAGTTCTTGCGAGTTGGGCATTTAAATAGTTATTTTGTGCGTCTAATAATTGTATAATATTTACGGCACCACTTGAATAGGATGTTTGTGTTAAATCTAAAGCCTCTTTAGCTGTTTCTTCTGAAATTTTTGATAACTCAATATTTGAAATTTGATTGATAATGTCTAAAACTCCAGCTCTCATATTAGACGCAATTAACAACTCTGTATTTTCTTTATTAATATTTAATTGGTCTTGTTGAATAGTCGCTATTTGCTCATTAATATTATTTTGATTTCTATTGAATATAGGTATAGATACATCTAAAACGGCATTATAATATTCATCTAAATAAGATAGCCCTAGCGGAAGCGTGCTACCTTCTCCACTTCTGCTAAACACACTATTGTATTGTGCCTGTAGTCCAACGGTTGGTATAAATCGTCCTGATTTACTTAATTTTAAACTACGCTCGGCGGCTTTTAAATTATATTCTAGGGATTTTAATTCTGGTACGTTTGCCTTGGCTTCTTCAATGAGAAACATAATGAACGGTTCTCTTAATGTTGGATCGTCTAATAAATCGATCATCTGACTATAGTTGTAGCGTTCAAATATATCTTCATCTAATGTAACATCTTTAATATCGATGTCGCCAGAAACAGGATTGTTTAATAACTGATTAAGGCTCACAAAGCTCTGTTCCAGCTGGTTTCCTGCTTCTACCATAGTTTGCGTATTTTGTGCCAATTGACTTCTAAAACGCAATAAATCTGATTTACCAGACTGACCGGCATCAAAATTCTGTTCTGCAATTTGTAAATTCTTTTTTGTTAGATCTAAATTGCGTAATTGAATTTGTGCATTAGCTTTTAAAATTAAAGTGTTGAAATAGATACTGGAAGCGTCAAATATGATATTTAATTGCTCTGCATTAAAGTTCTCTTGCTGTGCTTTTTGAAGATTTTCTTGAATAGTAATGTTTGCACTAGCTGACTCCGAATAAATGGTTTGCTGTAAGGTTAAATTACCACCTGTTTGGAATTCTGGGTTTTGACCTCTGCTAATTTCAGCCAACTCAGGGTCGGTATATATTCCATTAACCGTTGCTGTTAAAAGTGGTAAATAGCTACTTTTTGCTGTTCTTATATTTTGCTCGCTAATTTCCACTTCTTTTTGAGAAGACTGTAAGGTTAAGTTACAGTCCAGTGCTAAGTCTATAACTTCTAGTAAATCAAACTGCTGCTCTGAAAGTGAGCTTTTGAATTCTCCTACAAAATCGGTCGTAGCAATTAAACTGTATTTTATAGGTACTCCAATTGATTTTGCTGTATTATAATTTATTGTTAGTCTTTCATCTACTTCAATAGATATCGGCATTTCAGAGAGCGGTGTTCCGCCAATATAAGCTTCAATAATTAATGAAACTCTACGTGAAAATTGATTAAATCCATCTTCGCCTTGCAATGTTACTAGCATTCCCTCTTTTACATCTTCTATTCCTGAAGAAGAGAAAGAGGGACATTTCTTTTCTATAAATATTTGAGACAATTGTTTTACTTCTTCTTGAGTTAAGAAAAAACCACCCGCAAAATAGATTGCATCTATATCGTCTATATTTTTTGTAATATCATCTATTGTTGTATAGGGGATAATTTTATAGGTAACCTCTTGTCCTTCTAAAGCGGCATCTAAAGCTTCGGTTAACGGTAGCATATCAACCAAAGGTTCTTCTATTACAATCCCTACCGTTTTAAAATTTGTTAACTCTTTAAATTTTAGTAAATTTTCTTTTAAGGATTTAGGATGTATTAAAAATGTAAAATTTCGAATACCAGATGTTTTTTTATCTAAATCGATCTGATTTAGATCTTGATTTATTGTACCAAATAGAATGGTTGGTTTTCGATAGCTACTTTGTTCCCCTATAACTTTATTATTAACTACTCCAAAAGCTAAAATGATATCTGTATCATTATTTAATAATGTAGCGTAATTAGCCTCTGCTTTTTGTAAATTATAATTATTGACTAGGGTGCTCTTACTGGGAAAATGGATAGTAGCATCTTCACCAACTACAGCTTTTATTTGTGTTTTTAATTGCTCTAATATGGGTTCTGTTTCAATGGTATGATTATCCATTAAAATCCCAATATTATAACTTTTTTTTTGGGCAAAAATTATTGAGCTGATCAGAATTAATAACAGTGTGATGTGTTTTTTCATTAGATTAAAGCGATTATTTATTATCTATGGAAAATTCCTAAAAGTGTTCTTTTATTTTTATTTCGGCAATGTTTAATATTTCAGTATAAAAATCTATAATACTACCTATAAACTGGTTAAGTTCTTTATTTTGGGTATTTCGCATTTCTAGAGTTCCTTTTAATAGATGTATTTGTATTTGATATATATCTATTACATGCCGTAATCTTTCTACATATCCTTCTGTATTTAAATAAAAATGACGTTTTCGTCTATTATTATTTAATATTACAGAATTAACTCTTTCTTTCTCTAGTAAAAAAGTTAAGGCTTTACTAATGGCCCCCTTACTAGCGCCTACTGCTTTCATTAACTCCTCGAAAGTAAAATGCTTTTGATTTGAGGTAAAAAATAATCCTAGAATTTTACTTGCTACTGGAGGATAATTATCGTCTTTAACTGCTAAGACATATAACTCCACTAAGTCATTCATAATCATAATTTTACTAAAAATACAATATTGTTTCCGTAAATAGAAACAAAATATAATTTTATTTTTGAGCCATTCTATTTTTTTAAAATGCTTAATCCTATTTTTTTTTAAAAAACACAACCTGTTTAATTATAAATACTTACAAGATAAAAAGCACGAAAATGCATTATAAACACTGATAAATACTTTATTTTTTAGTATAAGGTTGAGAGCAGTAATTAAGTGATTTTTTGGCCTATTTATTTTTACTTTTTTTTTATAAAAACAACTGCTTAAAAGTGCTTTTAAAGTAAAAAAAGGGTCTAAATTACAGCCATTTTACAGTGTAAATTTATATTAGGTAAGTAGAAAGTAAGTAACTGTCTTCTGTATTTCGTATTTGAAAAAAGTATTAATAGGAAACCATATTATGAATACGATATAGGCTGTTTAAAGAAGTGTATTTCTTTTGAGGTAGAGGGCCTTAAGATTTTTATTTCACAGCCATTATTACTTATAGTAATTACATTAAAAACTATTTATAACTAGGTTATAGCTCAAAATAAAAAATCCTAGATAACAAGGTTATCTAGGATTCACATTTTTATAATAAGACAAGGTTTATTCATGGTTTACAACCAACCTAAACCCTTCGCCATGAATATTTAATATTTCTACTTTATCATCAATCTTTAAATACTTACGTAGCTTAGCAATGTAAACATCCATACTTCTAGAAGTAAAGTAATTATCATCTCTCCAAATTTTCGTCAATGCTAATTCTCTTGGCATTAAATCATTTTCATGTAACGCTAACAAACGTAACAATTCATTTTCTTTTGGAGATAGTTTTGTAGGTTCGCCTCCTTTAAACTTAAGAAACCGTAGTTTTGAGTTTAAATCAAAATTACCTATTTTAAATTCAAATTGTTTACTATCGGTAACAGTTTCGGTTGCCTTACGTTGCATTATCGCTTTTATCTTCATTAACAACACTTCGCTGTCAAAAGGTTTATTAAGGTAATCATCGGCACCTACTTTATAACCTTTCAGGACATCTTCTTTCATTGCCTTAGCGGTTAAAAATACGATAGGAACATCTGTATTTTTTTCTCTAATCTCTTTTGCCAAGGTAAATCCATCTTTATAAGGCATCATAACATCCAATATACATAGATCGAAATCGTCTTTCTTAAATTTTTCAAAGCCTTCCATACCATTCTTAGCATGTGTAACTTCGTATTCATTCATAATCAAATAATCCTTTAAGACCGTTCCAAAATTTGGATCATCTTCAACTAATAGTATTTTTTTTTGTTGTTCTTCCATAGTAATTACGATATTAGCGGAAGCCTTATTGTAAATATGCTTCCTTTTTCCTTTTCACTTTCTACTGATATATGACCATGATGGTCATCTACAATTCTTTTTACATAAGCTAGCCCCAAACCGTGACCTTTAACATTATGTATATTTCCTGTATGTTCTCTATAAAATTTTTCAAAAACTCGCTTTTGAGCAACTTTACTCATTCCGCTACCTTGATCTTTTATTTTTATGAGAATATTTGTTCCAACAATCTCTGTTTTAACCTCTATTATTGGTGCTTCTACTGAATACTTAATAGCATTATCTAGTATATTAACCAATACATTAGTAAAATGAGTCTCATTTGCCAAGACAGACGTTTTTTCTGTCTTTAAATTGGTCTCGATAGTCCCTCCTCTATCTTCTATTATTAACTCCACGTGAGAAATGGCGTCCTCAATTAAGTCGTTAATATTTACTCTTTCCTTACTTATATTGAGCTCATTTTTTTCAAGTTTGGATATTCTGAGTACATTTTCTACTTGGGCATGCATGCGTTTATTCTCTTCCTTAATCATAGAAAGATAACGCATTACTTTAGCCTTATCATCTATAATTTTTGGATTCTTAATCGCATCCAATGCTAAGTTTATTGTTGCGATTGGCGTTTTAAACTCATGGGTCATATTATTAATGAAATCTGTTTTTATTTCAGAAATTTGACGTTGTTTTATCAATTGAAATAAAGCACTAGAATATGCCAATATTATTATTGATGTAAAAACTATAGATAATATTAGCATTGTTGTAATAGATGATAAAATAAATTTTTTCCGTTCTGGAAAATCTACCAACAATAAATAATTACTAGCATCCTTTTTATTATAGAAAAAAGGGACACTAAAATTAGCATCTTCATATTCAAAATTTTCTGTTTGTACTTTTGTTGCTAAGCCATTACTATATATAGCGAATTCATAATTTATATCGATATCGTCTTCCTGTAATTTAATTTTTAAAAGACGGTCTATTTTTTCTTTACTAACCCGCTTATGGATAGGCTTTCTATAGGCAAAATTATTATAATGTGTTTCAAATATAATATCTTGCGTTCTTGTTATATTTCCTATCTGAGACAACATTGCATCTGTCTTATTGGATTTATCTAAATCGCCTGTTCTATAAATAGTGGTTTCGCTTTCATTGATAATGCGTTTTATATTCGTACTATCCAAACCTATGTCAAAGAGCCCTGAGGATAACTTATAGTTTTCCTCTAAAATACCATTTTTATATATGAGTGTTTCATTGGTGTCTTCCTTATCTTGTTTTATATAGAGATTAAGAACAGCTGTTGTGTCTATATTTACTTCAACACCCTGTTCTATTAGCTCTCTTAATTTAAAGATATGATCTTTGTACTCCTCATCCCCAATCTCCTTAGATACAAAGGTTAATGCTTTTTTTACATTAGAAACAAATTGGCGTTCTTCATTTCTAACGGAATTTACTATATAGTAGGCTTGCACAAAGATTATCCCTATTAAAGACAAACTCATTAGAATGACTAAAACCAGAAACACTTTTTTACTCATCATTCAAAATTAATATTTTAACATTTAGCAATCCCTCGATTTAACCTTACATTAACAAAAATGTTAAAATTTATGGTTGGAACTGTACTCTATAAGCTTTTTATGAATGCTTAACACTTGTTTTTTAGTAGATTCAAGGTTATTATTCTCGATTACAAAATGAGATTTCTTTACTTTTTCGGTATCACTCCATTGGTTTTTAATAATAGATAATACTTTTTCTTTTGTGGTATCATCGCGTTTTAACACACGTGCTATTCTTATTGCTTCTGAAGCTACAATCGTTATTATAAAATTATAATTCTTATAACTCCCGTTTTCAAACAAAATAGCCGCTTCTTTTATAATATATGGTGTTGTTTGTTTATTTTTCCATTTTATAAAATGTTGTTCTACCATAGGATGTACTATCGCATTCATTTGTTCCAATAAAGATTTATCATTAAATATTTTGTGAGCTAAGAAAGTTTTATTTAATTCATCTCCTATATAGGCTTGTTCTCCAAACAATTTTATTAGTTTTCTTTTTAGAGCCTTAGAACTCTTCATTAATGCCTTTGCTTCATTGTCTGCTATATATATAGGAACTCCAATGGCTTCAAATGCTCTTGCGACTGTGGTTTTTCCACTTCCTATGCCTCCTGTAAGTCCTACTGTGATCATAACAAACTATTCTGTAATAATAAATTCTATTTTTTGCTGGTGCAACCGTGTACTTTTTACCGTTTTTGGATGTTTTACTAGTTTAGGGGTTAGATAATGACTATTCTCATCTAAATCATCATAGTCACAAATGACTTTAAAATCCTTAGTTTTAATCTCTTTAAAGGCATTTAAACTTGTATAATAAGTAACATTAGTACTTTTAGGAAAATGTTTTAATTGCAAATCCTTTGGTACGTTAATAACCTGAATGGGAATATTCAAAGTCCCTTCAGTAAAACGCTCTACTTTAGCTTCAACTTCTACTTCGTTAAAATCAAGTTTAACTTTGGCGTCTATGTTTTTGGTTTCTAATGGTAATTTATTTTTAATGGGGGTTTTTACAGCCTTTAAAACTAACGCTTCGGTTTCTAAGGATTCTAGCTTAGATAAAATTGTTGCTGGCCCAATAACCTTTACACTATCTGGTATAACCTTTATTGTATTTAAAATATCATAGCCTGGACTAAATGTTAGCTTAGCATTTACTTTAATAGGAATGTACTTAACAGCATTAACATCGTATTTAAATTTTAAAATGCTAGGGTTAATCGTCTTAATTTTAGTTTCCGTATCGAATTGATCATTAATATTTGAAAACCCTTTTGTGGCACTCCAAATAAAATAACCATCAGTTTTATTAACATCTTCACTAAAATCAATCGATAAGACAGGTGGTTTCAAGTAAAATTTAAACCATTTAAAACCATAGGTTGTTAATGTTACTTTTAATTTATGTGTAGAATCGTTTAACACAATAACTGTTTCTGGAATATTCTTAGGTGCTACATCTAGCGTAATTGTATTAGTGTATTCCTTAGATAGCTTGGTTAATATCAAGATAATAAATGCCAATAAAAAAAAGAGAAAAAAAACATTAATTTTCCCGCTTTTAAAGGTTTTAACTATTTTGGATTTCAATGCTAGCATTACTTGATTTTAAAAAATAACTTTGGGAACACTTTTTCTGGTTTTTTATTAAGCACAGCTACCATAATAGTCGCTTTTAAAAATCCAAGACCATAACCATAAAATTGAATTGTTAAAGCTATTAATGCTTGAAAACCGATTAGAATACTTTTGGTTTTTGCTATTGCTATAACTAAAGCTAGTAAATAATATGTTAAGACAAAATATACAGGCCATTTAACTCCTAAAAAAAAGAGACCAACTGATGCTAAAATGGCTATGCTAAAAAAGGCAGGGAACCAATAAGTAATTTTTTTTGTTTCTGGGTGCCATAAATTAAGTATAGGTCTTACCAAACCAAATTTATTGACTTGCGTGTAAAATTTAGACCATGAAATGCGACGTTTATGATACACATATGCTTCGGGAATAAGCTTTGTTTTATATCCCAATTTCCATAATCGTATCGATAAATCTGGATCTTCACCAGGGTGAATGCGTCCAAAGCCATTGGTTGCTTCAAAAGCTTCTTTAGAAATTCCCATATTAAAACTTCTCGGTTGGAATTTATCTATACTTTTCTTATGTCCTCTAATGCCTCCTGTGGTTATAAATGAAGTCATAGAAAAATTAATTGCTTTTTGAACATTAGAAAAAGAATGATGTGCCGCATCTGGCCCACCAAAACAGTGTACATAATCTAACGTTAAACTTTTAGTAACTTCTGATAGGTATTGTTTTGGTAAAATACAATCACTATCTAAAACAATAAAATAATTCCCTTTTGCTTTAAGCATTCCATAATTTCGTGAATCACCTGGACCTGAATTAGGCTTTGTATAATATGCTATATTTAATATTGAATTATATTTGTCTACAATTGCCTTACAAGGTATTGTTGAGCCATCTTCCACAATAACAATTTCAAACCCTAAAGGGGTTTCCAAATTGCTGAGACTATATAAAAGTTCTTCAATTTCATCTGGGCGATTATAAACTGGAATAATAAAAGAAAATTCTATTTGCATAACACAAATGTAAACTAAACTAATAAAAAAACCATCTAAGTATGGTACTTAGATGGTTTTCTTTTAAACTAAAATAGATAATCTCAAAATTAATATTAACGCTATATGATTAATTTAAAAGACTGTTATAATATTACATATTAACAATGAACCTACACGTTTCTATAATAAAAAAGGTAGTGATCTAACATCACTACCTTTAATTTATTATTACTGTACGTTATACTAATCTTTATTATTCCCCCATTGCTTTCATTAAAGCAGCAGACATACGTTTGTATGTTCCGTTTTCTAAACGGTCTCTAATCGCATCAAAAGCATCTAATGTTTCCGATACGTCTTGCAGTGTATGTGTAGCTGTTGGAATCATTCTTAATAAAATCAATCCTTTTGGGATTACAGGGTATACTACAATAGAACAAAATATGCCATAATTCTCTCGTAAATCTCTAACCAATGCCATTGCTTCAGGTATACTTCCTTTTAGATATACTGGAGTTACACAGCTTTGCGTTGTTCCGATATCAAAACCACGAGCCTTTAATCCAGATTGTAGAGCATTAACAATAGTCCATAAGTTTTCCTTTAACTCTGGCATTGTTCGCAACATATCTAATCGCTTCAACGCGCCTACCACTAATTGCATTTGCAATGACTTGGCAAACATTTGTGAACGTAAATTATATTTTAAATAATCTATAATTTCTTTATCTGCCGCTATAAAAGCGCCTGTGCTAGCCATAGATTTAGCAAATGTTGCAAAGTAGACATCTATATCGTCTTGTACGCCTTGCTCTTCTCCTGCTCCTGCTCCTGTTTTTCCTAAAGTACCAAAACCATGAGCATCATCGACAAACAATCTAAAATTAAATTTCTTTTTAAGCGCTACGATTTCTTTTAAACGTCCTTGTTCACCACGCATTCCAAAAACACCTTCTGAAATCACTAATATCCCACCTCCAGTTTGCTCGGCCATTTTGGTCGCTCTCTCAAGGTTTTTTTCTAAACTTTCGACATCATTATGCTTATATGTAAAACGCTTACCCATATGTAAACGTACACCATCTATAATACAAGCATGTGCATCCACATCATAAACAATAATATCATCTTTAGATACTAAGGCATCTACTGTAGACACCATCCCTTGATAACCAAAGTTTAATAAATAAGCAGCTTCTTTATTTACAAAAGCGGCTAATTCATTCTGTAATTGTTCGTGTAGTTCTGTATGACCTGACATCATACGTGCTCCCATTGGATAAGCTGAACCATAAGCTGCCGCTGCTTCTGCATCGACCTTACGAACTTCTGGATGATTAGCTAAACCTAAATAGTCATTAATACTCCAAGTGATAACATCTTTTCCTTGAAACTTCATTCTGTTAGAAATTTGACCTTCCAATTTTGGAAAAACAAAATAACCTTCAGCAGTTGAAGCCCATTTCCCTAAGGGTCCTTTATCCTTGTATATTTTTTCAAATAAATCTTTCATCGGTTCGTTTTCATTGTTTACTTATGGGCATAGCAATACACTCAATACCAATCATCATACTAATTAAAATTTATTTTGAATGATTTATTGTAAGCCATTAAATTAGTTTAGTTCTTGCAAAATTAGGCAATTCTACCTTTTTTGCATAATCTTTTTACAATCTATTTTTCATAAAAAATTAGCTGACTTAAAAAAATTAAAATCAGCTAATCTTTATTATGTTTTATGTTTTACTTTACGTATTGGATACTTTGTGCAGCTTCTTCATTAACACTATCGAAGAATCCTTGATCCCTCATCCATTTGTCGCTATATACTTTACTCATATAACGTGACCCATGATCTGGAAAAATGGTTACAATTACGTCATTCTCATCAAACTCTCCTTCTGCACTCAATTGTTTAATGGCTTGCATTGCGGCTCCAGATGTATATCCTACAAATAAGCCTTCTGTTTTTGCAATTTCACGTGCAGAATGCGCACTTTCTTCATCTGTAACTTTTACAAAAGCATCTATAACATCAAAATCTGTTGCTGTAGGGATTAAATTTTTACCTAATCCTTCAATTCTATAGGGGTAAATTTCTTTTGCATCAAACGCTCTAGTTTCATGATATTTTTTCAATACAGATCCGTATGCATCTACTCCTATAATTTTAATATTTGGGTTTTGTTCTTTTAAATACTTAGCGGTTCCAGAAATAGTTCCTCCAGTACCACTACATGCTACTAAATGAGTGATTTTCCCATTTGTCTGGTTCCATATTTCCGGCCCTGTAGAATGATAATGCGCCTCTAAATTTAATCGATTAAAATATTGATTGATATAAACGGAACCTTTAATTTCATTGTGTAAACGTTTTGCGACTTGATAATATGATCTTGGATCGTCTGCACTTACATTGGCTGGGCATACATAAACTTTAGCCCCCATATTTTTTAACATATCGATCTTATCTGCCGAAGATTTAGAACTTACGGCCAAAATACAATCGTATCCTTTTATTACACTAACCATAGCAATACTAAACCCTGTATTACCAGAAGTTGTTTCTATAATGGTATCGCCAGGTTTAAGGATACCTTGACGCTCTGCTTCTTCTAAAATGTATAACGCAATCCTATCTTTAGAGGAATGTCCTGGATTAAAAGCCTCTACTTTAGCTAAAAAGTTACCTTTAAAACCTGATGTTATTTTTTGTAGTTTTATCATTGGTGTATTACCGATAAGGTCTAATACATTGTCAAAAACTTGTTTATTATTTTCCATAAACGTTATTTATAAGCTCATTCAAATTGGTTAATATGCTCTAAAACCTCGCAAAAATACGACTTTTTTTTTTAACAGGTTATTTCTTCTAAATCTAAAAGAAAAGCGTACTCTAAAGCAACCTCTTTCAAGCTTTCAAATCGTCCTGAAGCACCGCCATGTCCAGAGTCCATATCGATATGAAATAACAAGTTATTATTATCGGTCTTTAAATCTCTCAATTTTGCAACCCATTTTGCAGGCTCCCAATATTGCACCTGAGAATCATGTAATCCGGTTGTGACTAACATATTTGGGTAAGCCTTATTGGTTACATTATCATAAGGTGAATACTGTTTCATATAATCATAATATTCCTTCTCATTTGGATTCCCCCATTCATCATATTCTCCTGTTGTTAATGGAATACTATCATCCAACATTGTTGTAACAACATCTACAAAAGGGACCGCTGCTATAACTCCATTATAAAGTTCTGGCTTAAGGTTAATAATAGCTCCCATCAATAGTCCTCCTGCACTTCCTCCCATAGCGTATAAATGCTTGGTCGAGGTATAGTTTTCTTCAATTAGGTATTTCGAGCAGTCTATAAAATCGGTAAAGGTGTTCATTTTGGTTAACAATTTCCCATTTTCATACCAATCACGTCCTAAATATTCCCCGCCGCGAATATGAGCTATAGCATAAATAAAGCCCCGATCTAATAAACTCAATCGTATTGATGAAAAATAAGGGTCCATTGTTGCGCCATAAGAGCCATAAGCATATTGTAACAATGGATTGTTGCCATCTCTTTTTATTCCTTTTTTATAAACTAATGAAATAGGAATTTTAACGCCATCTTTGGCTGTTGCCCATACACGCTCAGACTCATAATTATTTTTATCGAACGTTCCACCAAGCACTTCTTGCTCCTTTAAAATCGTTTTCTTTTTTGTTTTAAAATTATAATCGATAACCGAGTTTGGTGTTGTAAGTGCGTTATAACTGTATCTTAAATCGGTACTATTAAACTCTGGATTATTCCCTATACTAGCGGTATAAGTTTCATTATTAAAGGGCAAATAGTAATCTTCGTCTCCATTCCAGCTTATAATTCTAATTTTATTTAAGCCATTTTCTCTTTCATTAATCACCAAATAATCCTTAAATATCTCAATATCTTCTATTAACACATTATCTCGGTATGGTAATACATCTTTCCAATGTGCTTTTTCGGTATTGTTTTCTGAAGTTTTTTGAAGCTTAAAATTCGTAGCCTTGTCTTTATTTGTTATAATATAAAAACTATCATCATAATGGGCTATAGAGTACTCCAACTCGCGCTCTCGTGCTTGAAATATTTTAAATGGCGCATCTGGAGTCTCAGCATTTAAAATCCTATATTCAGAAGTTAATGTACTTGTAGAGCCAATAACAAGATATTTTCTTGATTTTGTTTTATATACAAATGCATTGAATGTTTCATCTTCTTCATGAAACACTAAAATATCTTCAGAAGTTTCTGTATTTAATCGGTGTTTATATATTTTACTTGAACGTAGTGTAACTTCGTCTTTCTTAGAATAAAATAATGTTTTATTATCGTTTGCCCATGTAGAACTTCCTGTTGTATTCTCTACTTTATCTGAATAGATTTCGCCTGTAATTAAATTTTTAATGTATAGTGTATATTGCCTTCTACTTACCGTATCTACAGAAAAACTTGCCATTGTATTATCTGGACTTATAGAAATTCCTCCTAATTTAAAATAAGAATGTCCTTTTGCCATGGCGTTACAATCGAATAACAACTCCTCGTCTGCGTCTAAGCTTTCTTTTTTACGTGTGTAGATCGGGTAATCTTTACCTGCCTCATATTTAGTAATATACCAATATCCATTCAGTTTGTAAGGCACCGAAGCATCATCTTGCTTTATACGACTTTTCATTTCCTCAAACAACTCCTTTTGAAAAGGTTCCGTATGCTTTAGGACCTCTTTAGTATATGCATTTTCGGCATTTAAATAATCAATAACCGCTTCATCGTCCTTATCGTTTAACCAAAAATAATTATCGATTCTCACATCATTGTGAATTTCTAATCTTTTAGGCTCTTTTTTTGCCACTGGAAAATTATTAAGTACAAGCTTATCTATCATATTTGGATTTTGTTTACAAGAAAACAAAAATATAACTTATGATTAAAATAATTGTTACATTCTTCATATTAAATATATGATAAAAAACACCTATAATTTAATAAATTTGCACAGCAATAACTTATAATATAAAATTATGTTTGGAGACCTTAGCGGAATGATGGGTAAATTACAAGACGCCCAAAAAAAAGTAGAAGAAACAAAACAGCGTTTAAATACCGTTTTAGTTGATGAAAAAAGCAATGATGGTTTATTAAAAATAACCCTAACGGCCAATAGAGCTATAAAGTCTATAGAAATTAATGATGAACTATTGAACGACAAAGAACAATTAGAAGATTACTTAATTTTAACGCTAAATAAAGCTATAGAAAAAGCCACAAGCATTAATGAAGCTGAACTGGCTGCTGCCGCTAAAGATGGTATGCCTAATATCCCTGGGATGGATATGTTTAAATAACACAACCAGGGAATGTTTATAATTTCATACAAATTATTGAAGTAAACTTATACTTTCAATAATTTGTATGAAATTAATCCTAATTAAGATATAGAAAACCATTCGAGTTCCCTTCTATAAATAGGACTGTATTTGATTACACTTTAAAAGAAGTTAAAATCTCTAGAAACTGCTTATGCATTTTCAGATTATAATCTAAATGCGTTACTATTCTTACTTTCCCTGCTCCTAACGCACTAATTTTCACCTGTTTCCGCTCTAAGGTTTCAATAAAGCTTTTTTCTTCAATTTTTTCATTTAAGCTAAAAATCACAATATTGGTTTCTACTGGTTCTACAGTATGAACATAATTTTGATTTTCTAAAACAATCGCAATTTCTTTAGCTTTAATATGATCGGCTTTTAATCTATCAATATTATGATCTAAAGCATACAATCCTGCTGCTGCTAAAAACCCTATTTGACGCATTCCGCCACCCAAAATTTTTCTAATCCGAATCGCTTTTTCCATAAATTCCTCATCTCCTAATAGTACGGAACCAACAGGACAGCCTAAGCCTTTACTCAAACATACCGATATGGTATCGAATACCTTTCCGTACTGCTCTGGGGTTTCATTTTTGGCTACTAAAGCATTCCATAAACGCGCACCATCTAAATGCAAGCCTAAGTTATTTTGATTACAAACTTCTTTAATACTTAAAATAGCATTAAAATCCCAACAAGCACCACCACCTTTATTGGTTGTATTTTCTATTTCTACTAAACTAGATAAAGGGCTGTGATAAAAATCTGGAGGATTAATCGCTGCCTCTACTTGTTTAGCTGTAAACATTCCTCTATCGCCATCAATTAAAGCACAAGACACTCCACTATTAAAAGAAGCACCTCCTCCTTCATAATTAAAAATATGGGAATACTTATCACAGATAACTTGATCTCCTGGGTTAGTATGTAATTTTATTGCGGTTTGGTTAGCCATTGTTCCACTAGGAAAAAACAACGCTTTAGGTTTTCCAAAAAGTTTTGCTATACGATATTCTAACTCATTTACAGTGTCATCTTCTTTATAAACATCGTCTCCTACCTTAGCTAACATCATAGCTTCCAACATCTCTTGAGAAGGTTTGCTTACAGTATCACTTCTTAAATCTATTACCATTTGATCTTTTTTTAGTATAAAACTATAAAATATACTGCTAATTGCTTTCAAATAATAGTATAAATTCTATTTTTGTTTTAAACAACAAAATAATGATAGTAACAACAGATCATATAAAAGATCTCTCTAAACGCCTTAATGCGTTAAGGCAATATCTTTGACATAGATAGCAAACTTATAGAAATACAAAACGAAGAAGAACAAACTTTTTCACCTAATTTTTGGAATGATTCTAAAGCAGCAGAAAGTGTTATGAAATCGCTTAGAATCAAAAAAAAATGGATCGAAGAGTACAACACTTCTCAAACGCTTGTCGATGATTTAGAAATAATCTATGAATTCTACAAAGAAAAAGAAGCCTCTTTAGAAGATCTTCAACAGCGTTTTGATGCGGCTAAAAATATAATTGAAGACCTCGAATTCAAGAATATGCTTTCTGAAGAAGGAGATAATCTTAGTGCTGTCTTACAAATAACAGCTGGTGCTGGAGGTACAGAAAGTTGTGATTGGGCCAATATGCTGCTTCGAATGTATTTAATGTATGCCGAAAAAAATGGCTTTAAGGTTAAAGAACTAAACCTTCAGGAAGGTGATGTTGCTGGGGTTAAAACAGTAACTATAGAAATTGAAGGCGATTATGCCTTTGGTTGGCTTAAAGGTGAAAATGGAGTCCACCGTTTGGTGCGTATTTCGCCTTTTGATAGTAATGCCAAACGCCATACCAGTTTTGCTTCGGTATATGTCTATCCACTAGTTGATGACAGTATAGAGATTGCAATAAATCCAGCCGACATTGAAATTACTACGGCGCGTTCTAGCGGTGCTGGTGGTCAAAATGTAAATAAAGTAGAAACCAAAGTACAGCTAACACACAAACCATCTGGTATTCAGATTTCATGCTCAGAAACACGTTCTCAACACGACAATAGATCGCGTGCTATGCAAATGCTAAAATCGCAACTTTACGAAATAGAATTACAAAAACAATTAGCACAACGTGAAGACATAGAAGCTAATAAAATGAAAATTGAGTGGGGAAGTCAAATACGAAATTATGTCATGCATCCTTACAAATTAGTAAAAGATGTTCGCTCAAACTATGAAACAGGTAATGTTGATGCCATAATGGACGGCGAAATCACACCGTTTCTTAAAGCCTATTTAATGATGATGGGACAAAAATTATCGAAAGAAGATACTTTATAGATAACCTAAAAATAAAAAAATGATTAAAATTTACCACAATAATAGATGTAGTAAATCCCGTTTAGGATTAAAAATCGTTGAAGATTCGGGAAAACCGTTTGAAGTAATTAATTACCTTACAGCGCCTCCAACTATTGAAGAGTTAGAAAATATCATAACGCTTTTAAACATTAGCCCACTAGAACTTGTTCGTAAAAATGAAGCCCTGTGGAAAGAAACCTTTAAAACACGTAACCTTTCGAACGATGAACTCATAAAAATAATGACAGAACACCCTAAGCTTATTGAGCGTCCTATAGTTATAAATAATAACAAAGCAGTTATTGGTCGCCCGCCAGACCTTATAAAAGACATCCTATAAATTAAATAAAAGTAAGACCCCTCTTCATAGAATAACCTAAAAAAGAATCCATTAATCATCCCTTAACTCTTACTTAAATGATAGTAATATATCACAACCCAAAATCCATTGATTCTAACAAATGTCTTGAAATACTAGAAACCTTTTCAAATAATTATGAAACCATTAATTCACTTAATGAAACTAAGCTAGCTATGGTGGTAAACCTCCTAAACATAACGCCAGAAGTACTTATAAGAAAAAAATCTAAAACTTGGCAAGAGCTATTTCAACACTTAATAGATGCAGGGCATCATTTTACAAAAGAAGAATATCTAAAAATCATGGTTGAGTATCAAGATGTAATAGAACGACCTATCATTATAAACGGCAAAAAAGCTATTATTGGTAAAACCACAAAAACAATACTCGATGTTATTAATGTAGATCGAGAGAAAGTTTCAAGTTTTAAATAATGTGAAGCCTTTTTATTTAACAAAGCTTTAACCAAGCACCGTTAAACCATACTCTATTTTTGTGGTCTTATTCCCTAAAAATATAGACATGCAAAAATTTATCTTACCCTTTTTACTCCTCATTTTTAATACAACAATTACTAATGCTCAAAAATCTGGCCCTGTTGCTCAAGACATTGAAAAAAAAGAGGTTACCATTACTGGTAAGATTATTGACAGTGAAACAAAAACACCTCTAGAATACGCTACAGTTGTATTTACCAGTACATTTAATAATAAAATTGTTACTGGAGGTATTACAAATGAACAAGGCGATTTTAGCGTCCCTGTTGCTGTTGGCACTTACACTATTTCATTTGAATACATTGGATTCTTAACAACGAGCATAGCCAATAAGAAAATAACAAAAGATGAAAATATAGGGACACAATTACTCCAAGAATCTACAGAATCCTTAGATGAAATTGAAATCGTAGCAGAAAAAACTACTGTAGAAATTAAACTCGACAAAAAAATCTATAATGTTGGTAAAGATTTAACTGTTCGAGGCGGGACCGTTAGTGATGTTTTAGACAATGTTCCCTCTGTTTCTGTTGATGTTGAAGGTAATGTATCATTACGCGGAAATGATAATGTTCGCATCTTAATTAATGGTAAACCTTCTGGATTAGTAGGATTAAATTCTACTGAAGCTTTACGCCAATTACCCGCTGATGCGATTGAAAAGGTAGAGGTTATAACCTCCCCTTCAGCACGCTATGATGCAGAAGGGACAGGTGGAATTTTAAACATTATTCTTAAACGAAGTAAATTGCAAGGTTTAAACGGTGCCATTACAAGTAATATTGGTTACAATCCTTCAGCAGGAACTTCTGGAAACATTAATTATAGAGTAGGAAATGTAAACATTTTTAACACTACCAGCTACAGTTACCGTGAAGTTCCTGGGTCTACCAGTGCGTCGAATCAATATTTTAATCAAGAATTCGACGATTCGAATAATCTTATTGTAGATAATCCAGATACCTTTTCAGAGGAATCTAGTCAATTCGATCGCTTCCGTCGTAATTTAAATACGAACCTTGGTGTAGAATGGTATGTTAATAACTCATCATCTATAACAACCTCTATATTATATAGTGAAGGCAACAATGAAGACAATACAACGAATATTGTAAATCAATTTGATGAAAATAGAGAGCCAACCTCAAGCAGTTTACGTTTAGACCCTGAATTAAATGATAATAAAACCGTGCAATATGCTGTTAATTATGACAAGCAATTTAAAACCAGCGGACATAAATTAACCTTCGACTTTCAATATGAAAAGAATACTCAAGATCAATTTTCAGACATTAATATTGATGGTTTAGTTTCTGAAAAAGTAGCCACTTTAGAAGACGAAAGTCGAATACTACTACAGACAGATTACATACTTCCTATTAAAGATAAAAGTCAAATTGAACTAGGATACCGTGGTAATTTCAATGAAAAAAGTACCGATTATACTGTAGAATTTTTAAACCCTGATACGAATCAATTTTATGTAAGTCCAGACCTAACAAACCTTTTTAATTATAAGGAGTATATTACAGCTATCTATTCTCAATACGGTAGTAAAATTGGTAAATTTTCTTATTTATTAGGATTGCGCTTAGAGAATACACAAATTACAATAGATCAGCCCACAAGCGGTGATTTTAATAAAAACAACTATACCGGTTTGTTCCCAACAGTTAATTTTAGTTATGAACTTAGTGAAAGTGAAAACCTTACGTTAGCATATAACAGACGTTTACGTCGCCCACGTTCCTTTTTTGTAAACCCATTCCCTTCGCGATCTAGTGTTACAAGTTATTTTCAAGGAAATCCCGAATTAGCTCCTAGCTATTCTGGACAATTTGATTTAGGGTATTTAAAGCGTTTTGGAAGATTTACTTTTAATGGTTCTACATACTATTCACATGCAACAGACGTCTTTAGATTTATCAGTTTTGACTCTGGAGAAACTGCAATCGTTAACAATCAAGAAATTCCCGTTATACAGCGCTCACCAATAAACTTAGCTTCTCAAGACAGATTAGGTTTTGAATTTACTTTAAGTTATAGAGCTTCAAGGAAATGGAATATTAATGGGAATTTCAACTTTTTCCAAAGTGAAACAGAAGGTGAGACTCCTAATGGAGAAAACTTAGGAAATAAAGACACCAGATGGTTTGCTCGTATAAATAATAAATATACTTTACCAGGTAATATCGACTGGCAAACACGCCTAGTATATCGTGGCCCTAACGAAGATGCTCAAAACAAAAGAGAAGGTTTATTTTCTGCCAATCTAGCCTTTAGCAAGGATTTATTCAATGAAAAAGCATCATTAGCTTTTAACATTAGTGATGTTTTTAACTCTAGAAAACGTCAGCAAATAACAACCACTAGCACTTTTATAAGTGATAGTGAGTTTCAATGGCGAGAGCGTAGCTTTAATCTTGCTTTCACCTATAGATTCAATCAAAAAAAGAAATCGCAACGCAGCGGCGGTGGAGCAAATGGCAGTGATGATTTTGAAGGATAGCTTTTTTAATTACAACGCTATAAACCTGTGATTCAAAAAGTATAGAAATTAACAAACAGCGGCTAAACTCTTTTATAGTTTAAGCCGCTGTTGTTTTTAATAGTATAAATGTATTATATAAAAAAACGGCCTAGTAAATAGCATACACATTAGGTAACTTCTACAAGAAAACCTTAAACTAAAAAAGCGAGGCATATAATTTTGCCTCACTTTTTTTAAATTTTTACTCGAATTAAAACAATCGCTTTTTACGAGTTAATATGTGCTGTATTAAACATTAAATAAGAAGTGCATTACATCTCCATCCTTTACAGTATAAGCTTTACCTTCTACACGCATTTTACCAGCTTCCTTTACTTTAGATTCACTACCATAAGTTACGTAATCATCATAGCCTATTACTTCTGCTCGAATAAATCCTTTTTCAAAATCTGTATGAATAACTCCTGCTGCTTGAGGCGCAGTAGCTCCTATATTAATAGTCCAAGCCCTCACTTCTTTAACACCAGCTGTAAAGTAGGTTTGTTGATTCAATAACTTGTATGCAGAACGTATTAATTTAGCCGATCCTGGCTCATCCAAGCCAATATCTGCCAAAAACATTTGGCGTTCTTCATAGTCGTCTAATTCATTTATATCGGCTTCTGTTCCTACTGCTAGGACTAAAACTTCTGCATTTTCATCCTTTACAGCGGCTTTTACTTGCGCTACATATTCATTACCAGAAACAGCGGCATTTTCATCTACATTACAAACATACATAACTGGTTTATCTGTAATTAACTGTGAAGGCTTTACGATTTCATCATACTCATCCTCAGTAAACTCTAAAGCTCTAACCGATTTCCCTGATTCTAGCCCGTCTTTCAATTTTAATAAAACAGCTTCTTCTTTCTGAGCTTCTTTATTACCTGTTTTTGCAGCGCGTTTTACTTTTTCAAGTTTTTTCTCTACTGTTTCCAAGTCCTTAAGTTGTAACTCTATGTCTATAGTTTCTTTGTCTCGTATTGGATTTACACTACCGTCTACATGAACAATATTGTCATTATTAAAACAACGTAATACATGTAAAATGGCATCTGTCTCACGAATATTAGCCAAAAATTGATTTCCTAAACCTTCGCCTTTACTTGCTCCTTTTACCAGTCCTGCAATATCCACAATCTCTACCGTAGCAGGCAGTACTCGCTCCGGATTTACCAAAGTTTCTAACTTTTGAAGCCTAGGGTCTGGTACGTTAACCACGCCAATATTAGGCTCTATAGTACAAAATGGAAAATTTGCACTTTGTGCTTTAGCATTAGATAAACAATTAAATAAAGTTGATTTTCCTACATTTGGTAAGCCTACGATTCCTGCTTTCATATTGTAATTTTATTGAAGCGCAAATATACTATTTCTTCTGAGGTTATTCTAATAAGAAATAACCGTTTTTATACTTTATAACCATCTTTATTAAAGAAAGTTTTTCTAATACTTATTTCCATAGAGAAGCGAAATATTATTTCTACAAAACGACCTATCACTTTATGAATTTATATTTCACCCCCAACACAAAAAACACATTAACCACTAATTATCAATTAATTAAACCTGAATTTATTTAAAAAAAATGTTAGGATTTTTTACTTTTAAGTTGTTATACTATAAAACCGACGGACTTATTTATCCCTAACCAATACAGAATGCGGTTAATTTAATCTGATTTAATTTAAAACAAACTATTATGAAATCATTTCTATTATCGTGTTTAACGTTACTTTTTCTAGCGTCATGTTCTAAAGATGAAGACGCAGTACCTCTTTCCGAAACGGTGACTATTTCAGGACAATTATTAGCTCCAAATGCAATAGATCCTATCTCTGGTGGTGCCGTTTCCTTTAATAAAAATAATGCAATAGTTGCAGAAACTATTACAAATAATCAAGGTTTTTTTTCGTTAAAGGTTCCTAAAGGAACTTATAGTATTGTACTAAAAAAAGGAAAATTCTCTACTCAAAAAGAAATTATTGTTACCGAAGAAAACAACCTCCCTAGTTTTAGTTTAGACATCCTACCTAAAATTGCTGTAGTAACTGGGCATTTTGATAATATTGAAAATATATTGTACAATATAGGTTTGGTTAATCCCATTACACAAATGCCGTTATTTGACATTGTAGAAGGGATAAATATTTCTAATAAAAACCATTATTCCCATAGAAATATAGGAGTAGAAAAAACTAATAACGCGAATTTATTACCAAACGTAACCTTTAATTTTGGAGATTTAATAGCATCCCCAGAACTTTTAGCACAATATGATATTATATTTTTAAACTGTGGATTGGATGACTCTAAAACAGATTTCAATACCAATCTATATAATTATGTTAATAACGGTGGTATTTTATATGCTACAGATTGGGCCTTTAAATACCTAAGTGCTATTACTAATGATAATACAGACTATTTAGAATTTTACCAACCGGAAAAAAGTGGAACTTCACTTAGTTCACAAGCAACTCTTTTAAATGAGAATGCTGCAGAGTGGTTATTTAGTAATTTTGGAATTACTATAGATGGTGTTATTGAAATAGATGGTTTTTTACCACAATGGCAAGTGGTCGATTCCTTTAACCCAGAGACAACTCTACCTTGGCTAAAAGGTCCTGTTAGTTATACCGATAATGATGCTAGTATCATTTCTGAAGAGAAAGACTTAGCATTCACGTTTCAAGTTGGAAATGGTGGCGTATTTTACTCTTCTTTTCATACACATGGAACTGCAGAAGGATTTACAGATTTAGATAGAGTTATGGAGTTCTTTGTTTTTGAACTTTCAGAGCTCTAAATTAATATCCATTTACTACATTACAGCTACTCCTATTTTAAAATATAAAAAGCAGGTTTTATTAAAAGAGAATCACTTAATGTTTAATTCAAAAAAAAATCTCAAGCTAAACTTGAGATTTTTTTTGAAAATATTTTTATTTTACTCCTCTGGGTGCATAAAACGCTGCTTTCCTAAAAGTACGTCTTCTGTTTCTACATATTCATCATCGGGCACACAACAATCTACAGGGCAAACCGCTGCACATTGTGGTTCCTCATGAAATCCTTTACATTCTGTACATTTATCTGGAACGATATAATAAATTTCATCACTAATAGGTTCTTGTGCTTCATCAGCATCAACCGATTTTCCGTTTGGTAACACTATAGTACCGTCTAAACTCGTTCCATCTTTATAGCGCCAGTCATCTGCTCCTTCATAAATTGCTGTGTTAGGACATTCTGGTTCACATGCACCACAATTTATACATTCATCTGTTATAATAATCGCCATAGTAATTCTTATCTTTTGTTTGCTTAAATTTGCAATTGCAAAAATAACGACAAAACTAGTCTTACGCAAATACGAAATGAATTTACAACAAAGAATTAACGCCTTTGTGAGCTTAGGTGCTTTTATCGATCAGTTTTCTTCAGGAGAATTTCAGAAACAAAACAACATCCCTCATAACGATCTGTTTTTTGAAGGCTTTAAACATCAAATAAAACTAGCCAATGAACACAATGGTTGGTTTACTACCACAAACATTCAATTTGCTTTGAAAGGCTGGTCGGAATTACTACAAACAGAGTCATTAAACCAATGGCTTAATACCTACAAGATCAACACTGTATCGCAAAAAAAAGTAGCCATCATTATGGCTGGTAATATCCCTTTGGTTGGGTTTCATGATTTTTTAAGTGTTTTAATTTCTGGGCATTCTGTTATAGTTAAACAATCGTCTAACGACAAACACCTGCTGCCTTTTTTAGCAAAATACTTGGAATATGTTGCGCCTGATTTTAAGGGTTTAATAGAGTTTACAGAAGGTAAAGTGGAAAATTTTGATGCTGTTATTGCAACTGGTAGTGATAATACAGCAAGGTATTTCGAGTACTATTTTAAAAATAAACCTTCCATTATACGTAAAAACAGAAATTCGGTCGCCATAATAACCGGAGAAGAAAGTGAAGAAGAGATGAAAAATCTCTCTGAAGATATTTTTAGATATTATGGTTTGGGCTGTAGAAATGTATCTAAACTTTTTGTCCCTAAAGCTTATAATTTTGATGCTTTTTTTAAAGCAATGTATTCTTGGCATTCCATTATAGACGAAGCTAAATATGCTAACAATTATGATTATAATAAAGCGGTTTATTTAATGAGTGAGTTTGATATGTTAGAAAATGGCTTTTTAATGGTAAAAGAAGATAAGAGTTATGCCTCACCCATTGCCACCATATTCTATGAATATTATGATGATAAACAGTTACTAAAAGAAAAGATAGAAAACGAAAAAGACAACATTCAATGCGTTGTGAGTAAACACATTACAAATAACACTGTTAAATTTGGAAACACACAAAAACCAGCGCTATGGGATTATGCCGATAATAAAGATACTATCGCATTCTTATTAGCTTTATAGTTTATAAATTATTATTTTATTAGTAAAATTCACAACATAAATTATCACCTTTGTAAAGGTTAAATTAAAAAAATTCGTATCTACGAAAATACAAAATATTGTTTTTTATGAAAATACATAACTTTAGCGCAGGACCTTGCGTATTACCTAAAGAAGTCATTATTAAAGCCTCAGAATCACTTTTAGATTTTGATAATGGTCTGTCACTAATTGAAATATCGCACAGAAGTAAAGCTTTTGTAGATGTTATGGAGAAAGCAAGAGCATTAGCTCTAGAGCTTTTAGGCTTAGAAGGCAAAGGTTATAAAGCTTTATTTTTACAAGGCGGCGCAAGTATGCAATTTTTACAAGTCGCTTTAAATTTGCTAGAAAAAAGAGCTGGCTACTTAAATACAGGAACATGGAGTGACAAGGCCATTACAGAAGCTAAATTATATGATGATATATACGAAGTAGGCTCTTCCAAGGATGCCGGTTATAATTACATCCCAAGAGGCTACGATATCCCTTCAGATTACGATTATTTTCACTGTACCTCCAATAATACCATTTATGGTACGCAAATGAAGCAATTTCCGAAATGCGACATTCCAATGGTTTGCGATATGAGTAGTGATATCTTTTCACGTACTCTAGATTTTTCAAAATTTGATTTAATATACGCTGGAGCTCAAAAAAATATGGGGCCTGCAGGAACAACTTTAGTTGTTGTTAAAGAAGCTATTTTAGGGAAAGTATCGCGTAAAATTCCTTCTATGATGGATTACAAAATACAAATTAGTAAAAGTAGTATGTTTAATACCCCTCCTGTTTTTGCGGTATATACCTCGATGCTAACGATGCAATGGCTAAAAAATCTTGGAGGGATTAAAGCTATAGAGGAGGAAAATGAAAAAAAAGCGCGTTTAATGTATTCTGAAATAGATCTAAACCCTCTTTTTAAAGGCTATGCTGCTAAAGAAGATCGCTCTTACATGAATGCAACATTCACACTTTTAAATGAAGATTTAAAAGAAACCTTTGATACAATGTGTAAAGAAGCTGGTATTAATGGTATTAATGGACATAGAAGTATTGGTGGTTATAGAGCTTCTATGTATAATGCCTTATCACTAGACAGTGTAAAGGCACTTGTTGAAGTTATGAGTGAACTTGAAGCAAAAGCATAATTTAAATTATAAACACTTTAATATTTCCCATAAATCGGAAATGAAAAAATAAATTTTCTATGAAAGTATTAGCAAACGACGGTATTTCACAAAGTGGAATTGATGCTTTAGAAGCCGCAGGTTTTGAAGTGTCAACAACAACAGTAGCACAAGAACAACTAATAAATTATATTAACACCAACACTATTGCTGTTCTTTTGGTACGTAGTGCCACAACGGTAAGACAAAATGTTATCGACTCTTGCCCTAGCTTAAAAATTATTGGCCGTGGCGGCGTTGGTATGGATAATATAGATGTAGACTACGCACGCGAAAAAGGATTACAAGTTATCAATACACCAGCAGCCTCTTCACAATCTGTTGCAGAATTAGTTTTTGCACATTTATATGGAAGTGTCCGTTTCTTACATGACTCTAACAGGAATATGCCTCTAGATGGCGATACTCAATTTAAAAAACTGAAGAAGAATTATGCTAAAGGTATAGAACTTAGAGGAAAAACATTAGGAATTATTGGTTTAGGGCGTATAGGTCAAGAAGTTGCTAAAATTGCCTTAGGTGTTGGTATGCGTGTTATAGCGAGTGACTTATATATTGATAAAACAAATGTTGCTCTTGAGTTTTTTGACGGACAATCTTTAAGTTTTACTCTCGAAACTCAATCTATGGAAGATGTTTTAAAGCAATCGGATTTTATTACCTTACATATTCCTGCTCAAAAAGACTACATTATTGCTGAGAAAGAATTTGCCATAATGAAAGATGGTGTAGGGCTAATTAATGCCGCTCGTGGTGGTATAGTAAACGAAGTAGAATTAGTAAAAGCTTTAGAAAACGGTAAAGTTGCCTTTGCTGGTTTAGATACTTTTCAAGACGAACCCAAACCAGCAGTACAATTATTAATGAATGGAAGGATCTCTTTAACACCGCATATTGGTGCAGCTACTAATGAAGCTCAAGATAGAATAGGAACCGAATTAGCCACGCAAATAATAGCGCTTCTTGGTAACCAGTAAAAATAAGATTTAAAGAAAACTTAAAATAAATTCATAAAAAACTTAGCAGTTATCTGCTAAGTTTTTTTTAACAACAAAACGATGAAAGTGTTACCTGTAACAAAATCTATAATTACCCCTAAAAAACTCGGTGAATTTATAAAAGAAAAATACCAATTACATCCAGATTTTAATTGTAAATTATTTAGAACAGGAATGAATCATACCTAATTCCTTTCTAATCATGAAACGCAATATACTAATAAGAGTGTATTGCTATAATTGGAGATCAAAAACTGAAATTATTGAAGAAGTTAACCTTTTAAAAACATTACAAAATAATTATTTGAGTATTTCTTTTCCTATTTCAGATACAAATGGCGATTATATTCAAGAGATAAAGGCGCCTGAAGGAATTAGGTATGTTGTTCTCTTTTCGTTCGCAAAAGGAGAAAAAATTAGATTTATAGACAAAGAAACTTGTGCACTTATTGGAACATTAATCGCTAAAATTCATAAGGTTACATCTCAAAAAACGATTAACCGTGTTCATTATAACAAACAGTCCCTCATAGAAAAACCTTACGAACATTTAAAACCGTTTTTTGAAGAGAACCTCTCTGAAATGCAGTATATTAAATCACTAAGTTCTTTATTTCAAAAATCCGATTTTGAAAACTTTCCTCAGGGAATCGTTCATATGGATATATGGTATGATAATATGTCCATTACAAACGAAAAAGAGATTACAATATATGACTTTGATTTTTGTGGAAATGGGGTACAAATTTTAGATCTTGGTTATTTTTGTAAACATTTGTTTCATATAGAAACCGACAAAAAAGAATATGAGTTAAAAAAGCACTCTTTTTTACAAGGCTACCAAAGTATTCGCCCGCTTTCTAATAACGAATTAGCATTTATTCCTAAAGCAGGATTAGCTGTGTTTCTCTTTTACCTTGGCATTCAAGCTCAAAGATTTGATTACTCTAATATTTTTTTAACTCAAAACTATCTTAAAATGTTCTATATAGAAAGGTTAAAATCTTGGATTAAATATAACGTCATAACATAAGGCCTTAGATTATTAAAAACAATACTTTATACGCAATTCATTTCCTTTCATAAAATTATAGAAAAGTTAAACTTTTTTTTATTACTAACCAATTGTTTAGATTTGTATGGTAATTAGAAAGTATGGCCAGGAAAAAAGAATATAAAGAAAATGAAGTTATTGATAAAGCCATGAATGTATTCTGGCGTAATGGCTATGAAACGACATCTATGCAAATGCTTGAAAAGGAAATGGGAATAAATAAATTTTCGATTTATTCTAGTTTTGGAAATAAAAAAGGGCTCTTTATTGAAAGTTTAAAGTGCTACAAACAAAAGTTAAACACGCTTATTTCCCCATTAAAAGCATCGACAAATGGTGTTAATGGTATTAAGCAATACTTTTACAACTTTATAGAATTTTCTAAAGAAACAGAATACGGAAAAGGATGTTTAGTAACCAATACAGCTAATGAATTAGGTGAGAATGCAGACTCACAAATTAAAGAAGTATTGATAAATTTCACAAATGAGGTAAGAGAAGTATTTAAGGATAGTTTAAAACAAGATAAAACAAAGACCTTAACTATTATTGAACAACAAGCCGATTTTTTAATCATCTCAATGTTTGGATTATCTGCTGCAACCCGAGTCTTTAACACCCTACAGCTAAATCATTATATAGAAAATATATTTAAAAATTTATAACTTTTTTTTACCCAATAACTAAACACTTGTTTAGTTATTTAATATAAATAACAATTGAAAAATAAAAATTATGAGTACTTTACAAACAAATAACACACTAAAAATTCATACTATTGAATCTGCTTCAGAAGAAAGCAAAGTATTATTAGAAAAATCTATAAAATCGTTTGGTTCTATTCCAAATTTACATGGCGTACTAGCGGAATCACCAGCCTTATTAGATGCTTATCAAACATTACATGAGTTATTTTTAAACTCTTCCTTTAATAATGATGAACTTACTGTTGTTTGGCAAACCATAAACGTAGAACATGAATGCCATTATTGTATTCCTGCTCATGCAGCCATAGCCAGCTTGATGAAAGTCGACGATGCCATTACTACTGCATTAAGAAATAGAACAGAATTGCCAACACAGCATTTACAAGTATTACACGATACTACTTTATCTATGGTTAGAAATAGAGGTAATATATCACAGGAAGAGCTAAATACCTTTTATAATGCTGGCTTCAATCAAAAACATTTACTTGAAATCATTCTAGGCTTATCCCAAAAAGTGATTAGTAATTATACAAATCATATTGCCAAAACACCTTTAGATAAAAGATTTGAGAGTTTTTCTTAATTTAAAAATAAAGTAAAAATTGCAGTTACATTAATTAAAAACTTATGATTAATAATATTTATTCAAAAAGCATTAAGGACAAAAAATCAGCCTATTTTTTAATGCGAATAATTATAGGCATTAGTATGTTTGGCCACGGCTTAGTAAGGCTCCCTAAAATTGTAGCGTTTAGCAACTATATGGTAAAAAAGTTTGGGGATTCAATGTTACCAACCATTTTAGTGGAACCTTTTGGATACCTTTTAACATTAATGGAATTCATTTTAGGATTACTATTAATCATAGGTTTTTTTACAAAACAAGCATTAGTAGCAAGTATTATCACGATGTTACTTTTGGTTTTTGGGAGTACAATGATAGAAAATTGGTCTGTCATTAATTCTCAATTAATCCATGCTGCAATTTTTGCTTTTCTTTTATGGCATTTAAGTTATAATGACTGGGCACTAGATCATCTTTTAAAAAAAGGAATTAATCCTTTTAAATAATTGATTAGCTTTATAATACACAACACTAAAAATGACACAATGAAATTTAATACACTAATAAGTAGCATATTTATGCTATATGCTTTGGCTGCATGCAAAAATGAAAACCAGCCAATAGAAAAGCAATCATCGGTAAATAATGCTGAGGATACGATTTTAAATTCTAAAAATAAAGGTTACCAATTAGTTTATAATATGGTACAAAAAGTAGGAGATTATAATGCCTTTCTTAAAAAGAAAAATGTAATGTACACATATACCTACCAAACACCAGATGGAAAAACGGATATGTCTACAGAAAAATATATTTTTAATGGCGAATTATCTTATGGAGCTTACAAAAAACATGAACGTAGTTACCCTGAACTAGAAGGAATAGTAGAGCAAGGTTACGATGGTAGTAGTTATTGGCTTAAATACAATGACACCTTTGTTACTGATAAAAAACTATTAAAAAAAGTTGCATTTAATAGACCTACAAATTTTTATTGGTTTGCGATGCTTCCTAAACTATTAGATCCAGGATTACATTATGACTATTTAGGAGAAAAAAATATTAATGGCGTTGACTATGATATTGTAAAAGTTACTTTTGAGATTAAGGACAATAAACCTAAAGATATTTATCAGCTCTATATTAATAAAAACACAACATTAGTTGACCAGTTTCTTTTTACTGTTGCGGATTTTGATAAAATGGATCCATTTTTAATGCAAATAGAATATGAAAATATTGAAGGTTTATTAATTCCAACAAAGCGTAAATATAAGCAATCCAATTGGGATGCAGTTGTAAATGATGCATCATGGATACAAGTGAATTGGTCTGATATAACATTTAATAATAAAAATATAAGTCCTGCCGATTTTAAAAAATAAATAAGGTTATGTTCTAAATAGAGTCATAACTTTAACCGAATAATGAAATAAAAGTGCCTAAAATAAGACGCTTTTATTTTACATTACTTTTTAAACATATAAATACAGTATTTTGTTTTTATGTTTTATAAGTAAATTAAAAAAGCCAATGCACTTAAGTGCATTGGCTTTTAAGATTTAGTTGGTTTGATTGTGGTTTAGAATTTTACTCCAAATGCGACTTGGATATTAGTATTTACTGCTTCTATGTTTACTTCATCATCAAAAACATTTGTAAATCCGTAAGTATACCTTGCATCTAAAAAGAAATATTCAGTCAACATATATTCAATACCTACAACACCAGAAAATGCAATATCTTCAAAATTATCTTCGTGTTTATGCGTCTTTAAACCTGCTTGTGGACCGACTTCTAAAGCTATTTTATCACTTACGCCATATTTAAAAAGTACTGGTAGCTGTATGTAATTTATGTCCAAATTTTCATCTTTAGCTCCTTCAGCTGAAAATTGAAGCTCTGGCGCTATTGCCAAACTTTTTGACAAACTATACTCTCCAAAAAAACCAATTGCAAAACTATTTCTATGCTCATTCGCTATACCTTCAGGAACCTCTGGATCAAAATTTAAATTAGACATATTAAACCCGATTCTTGCTCCTATCATAGATTCTTGCGAAAATCCGTAAAACATACAAGTGAATAATGTTAAAGAGAGTAGTATTTTTTTCATAATTATTTTGTTTTTATTTGATTAATTTAAGTGCCGCTAATATATATTATTTTCATAAATAAGATACAATAATAAGATAAAGTGTATTATTTTAACTGTGTATAACTCAAAACCGTATCATTATATATACTTTTAATAATTCCATCAGCTAATCCAATTTTAGGTACATATATATCTTTGGCTCCGCTCCACTTCATTACAGACAAATAAATTCTAGTTGCTGGTATGATTACATCTGCTCTATCTTGATTTAGATCTAATTCTGAGATACGTTCTTCGTAAGAATAAGTCTGTAACATATTGTAATAAGAGGTCAAGTAAAAATATGTCAATGGCTTGCCTGCAGCTTTTCTTGAGATTTTGAAAATTTTATTAATATTCCCCCCAAATCCCATGACTTCTATCTTATCATAGCCCTTTGTTTGTGCTTTAATCCAAGCTTCTAATTCTTGCCAAGTTTCTTTTTTTACAATATCATTTAGTAATCTAACAGTTCCTATTTTAAAAGACTTGGATATTTTATTTTCCCCATTATGTATTATAGTAAATTCTGTACTTCCGCCTCCTACATCTACATATAAATACGTTTTATTACTATCGATATGGGCATGTAAATCTGTAGCTGCAATTATTGCTGCTTCTTCATCTCCTTCGATAACATCTATTTTAATACTTGTTTTCTTTAATATTGCTTTTGTAACTAATTCTCCATTCTTAGCTTCACGCATGGCAGATGTTGCGCAGGCTTTATATTTACTTACTTTATGGGATTTCATAAGTAATTTAAACGCTTGCATTGTATCCATCATACGGATCTTATTTTCTTCAGAAATTTCACCTTTTAAAAATACATCTGCACCTAAACGAATAGGTACACGAACCAATGAACTTTTTTTAAATCTTGCTGGTTTCCCTTCTTCTTCTATAATATTTGATATAAGTAATCTTACAGCATTAGATCCTATATCTATGGCTGCATATTTTTCAATTTTAAGCATTCTAATTTTCTAACTTGTTTTTTAAATAATTATAAGTTGCATATTGAGATCTTACTTTCTCATGAGTATTGAATTTATAAAGATTAGATTGAGATTCATCTAAAATCCGTGCTTTTACATTATCATTCCAACAAATCTCGAAGGTATCTATAAGCTCCTCTCTTATTTCCTTATCATAAATAGGGCAGCTTACTTCTACTCTATTTTCAATGTTTCTAGTCATAAAGTCTGCTGAAGAAATATACACCTTTGGATCATTATTATTGCAAAACATATACAATCGTGTATGCTCTAAAAACTTATCGATAACACTAATAACTTCTATATTTTCACTCATTCCTTTTACCCCTGGAATTAGGCTGCAAATGCCCCTTACTATCATTTTTATTTGTATTCCTGCTCTACTAGCTTCATATAGTTTATCTATCATCTTATAACTAGATATACTATTCATTTTAAGTTTTATATAGGCAGGCTTCCCCTCTTTTTTATTTAAAATTTCTTGATCTATTAATCTAAAAAAAGATTTTTGCGTATAGTGCGGCGATGTAATAATATGCTTGTATCGGTATATTTTATAATTTACTTCAAAAAAACTAAAGACCTTATTTAAATCTTTTAATATATTCTGATTAGCTGTAAACAACGTATAGTCTGTATAAATTCTAGCTGTAGATTCGTTGAAATTTCCTGTACTTACAAAACCATATCGCTTTATTTTATTCGCTTCTTCTCTTTCAATAATACACATTTTACTATGTACTTTTAACCCTTGAACTCCAAATAATAAATTGATTCCTTCACGTTGCATTTGCTCGGCATAATCAATATTTGCTTGTTCATCGAAACGTGCTTGGATTTCCATAGAAACAGTCACTTTTTTTCCATTCTTAACGGCATTTATTAATGAACTGGCGACATGTGAAACTTGCGCTAATCGATATATAGTAATTTTTATGGTTTTTACCTTTGGATCTAAGGCTGCCTCTCTTAAAAACTTAACAACATAAGCAAAAGTATGATAAGGTGCATATTGCAAATAATCTTTTTTTGAAATAGCTTCAAAAATACTATTTTGTAGGCTCAAACCTTTTATAGGTAAAGGTTCTATTTTATCATAAAGTAGATCTTCTCTCCCTAAACTTGGAAACCCCATATAATCTCTTCTATTATGATAGCGTCCACCTGGAATAATACTATCCTTAGATTCAATTCCCATTTTACTCATTAAAAAATGAAGGGTTTCATTGGCAATTGTTTTATCATACACAAAACGAATAGGCTCTCCATCTTGCCTATCTCTAACGCTATTGCTTATTTTTTCCATAAAACTCTTACTCAAATCGCTTTCTAGATCTAACTCTGCATCTCTAGTAATTTTTATCATATGAGCTGAAATGGACTTATAATCAAAAATATTAAAAATATCATCTAAGCAATACCGCAGTAAATCATCTATCATAATAATATAGCTTTTACCATTTTCTTCTGGTAAAACTATAAACCGTTCCATGTTTTTTGAAATCTCTATTAAAGCAAACTGATTTCCGTTACTTTCCAAAGCCATATTTATGGCTAAATATGCAGCACTATCCTTTAAATGCGGTAATTGTATTAAATCATTTAAAATAATAGTAACTAAGGCTGGGCTTACTTTTTGAATAAAATATGCTTTTATAAAAAGATGTTGGGAAGGCGTTATTTGTGTTTCATTAATTATAAAGATGTCCTCGTCTTCTAAGTAGCATTGAATGTTTTTTAGAATTTTTAAACTTTGCGCTTGTTGCTTAATAACCGTTTGCGTGATTATCTCTAATAATTCTGAGGCCTTAATACCACCCAATTGATTTTTCCCCCCTTTACCAGCGAAATCAATACGTTTTACTGTTGCGTACCTTACTTTAAAGAATTCATCTAAATTATTAGAAAAAATACCTAAAAACCGAAGACGCTCTATTAAAGGAACCGTTGTATCTGATGCCTCTTGAAGGACACGTGCATTAAATTGTAACCAACTTAATTCTCTGTTTATATAAACATTACCTGGCGTGTTCTTCATCATATTTTTCGTATAAATTTAATTAAATATTCTTTATTGTAATAACTATTTTAATCCTTTTGGAAACACAGTTCTAACGGTCTTTCCTTTTTTAAGCTCCTTCCAGGAGTTAATATTAAAATGAATTTCAACAAAACCAGATGTTGGCACATTTTCGACTATTAAATTCCCATAAGTATTTACAAAATGAGTCATAGCATAGTTATGTCCAAAAACCATTAGCTTGTCAACAGCATTTTCACAAGACCTTATAACATTAGTTAACTCATTTCCTGAAAAATCATAAAGACTCTCATTTAATAAAAAATCTACAGTTCCTAAATCTAGATTTTTTATAAATATAGTTGCTGTTTCTCTCGCTCTAGTAGCTGTGCTGGAAAGAATAAAGTCTGGGGATGAAATATTATGCTTTAAAAAAGCGCTAACGTTTTGAGCATCTTTAACACCTCTTTTTTTTAATGGTCTTTTATGATCTTCAAGATTATATTTCCATGAAGACTTAGCATGCCTTACTAAATATAAAGTTTTCATAGCTTTTACTAATTTAAAATAAACACCTATTACATTACAAAATTTATAGCCTTGATTGCTTATAAATTCATTGCGCTTTTAATTCCATTCATTGCGTGATTAAAAAGTGATTTCGATTTATTATGGCGACAATCGAGTTTTCACCCAATCCCAATCAGAATTCAACTTATAATCTATTCTATCATGCAATCTATTAGCGCGGCCTTGCCAAAATTCAATTTCTATAGGTTTGACTATAAAGCCGCCCCAAAATTCTGGCCTAGGAATTTCCTTTCCTTCAAACTTTTGCTCTAATTCTTTCATTTTTAACTCTAGATACGCTCTTGTTTTTATAACCGCACTTTGGTTAGAAACTATAGCTCCTAGTTGGCTTCCTCGTGGCCTAGATTCAAAATAACCATCACTAAGATTTGCTGCTATTTTTTCGGCCTTTCCTTTAATAATAATTTGCCGCTCTGCGCCTGCCCAAAAAAAGGACAAACAAACATTAGGATTTGCTTCTATAGCCTTGCCTTTTTCACTTTCATAATTAGTATAAAAGATAAACCCTTCGTAAGTATATTTCTTGAGAAGCACAATTCTATTTTTTGGAAAACCATCGACTCCTGTAGTAGAAAGAGTCATTGCATTGGTTTCATCTTCGGGAAAATTAGCATCTATTTCATGAAACCAATCTCTAAATAATTCTAAAGGGTTTTCTGGAGTATTATTTATTAACAACTCCCCTTTTTCATAAGATCTTCTGTAATCGCCTAAGTCTTTTTCCATAGTGCAATTTACAAGATTTTAAATTATTTTAAAGATGATTTTTAGTAACTTTATACAAAATGTACTCTGATGAAATTTACTTGCGTTATAAACATTAATGCTAAAATAGATAAAGTTCAAGATACTTTTTTAGATAATAACACACTACAATACTACCAGGATGGATTCAAGTCTAAAGAATATATTAGTGGTGTTATTAACACAAAAGGAGCTAAATCTAAAATAATCTATAAAAAATTCGAATTAATAGAAACAATCATTAAAAATGATTTACCTAAAGAGTTTATAGGGCTTTATGAACATGAAGATATGACTAATACTATGTCTGTTAAATTACGGCCTTTACTCAACGATAAAACACAATATATAACCGAAATTGAGTACACCAAATTTAATAATTTGTTTATAAAAGTACTTGCTAAAGTATATCCTAAAATGTTTAAAAGGCAAGTACAAAAATGGTTAGAACAGTTTAAATCTTATATTGAACAAAATTGATTTTCCACAAACAATACTAGGTGACTTATTAATTGTTTTTAGTTTCTAATTTAATTCCGACATACAACAAAATATTACAAACAATGCCACCTTTATGATCGCTTATTTAATTTTATAAAACCTGCTTTTAGTATTAAAATAATTAAATGCTTATAATTTATCTACAAATTTAAAACTCAAATATTTTCCCATCGTCTGCCAATTCTACATTTTCAAAATACTCATTAGCTTCTTCTTTAAATAGGTTTAGATTATTGTAACGTGTAGAATAATGTCCAAGTATTAGCATCCCTACATGTCCTTGTTTTGCAATCTTAGCGGCTTCTTTTGCTGTACTATGCTTAGTTTTAGGAGCCAATTTAGCATGTTGTTCTAAAAAGGTAGATTCATGATATAGTACATCCACATGTTTTATAAGCGGGACAATGTCTTCTTTATAAGCGGTATCGCTACAAAAAGCATAACTCTTTGGTTTTCTTCCTGATTTTGTAACCGTTTCATTCTTTATAAGTAGTCCTGCTTCATTCTCTACATCAAAACCTTGTTTTAATTTTCTATAATAAGCGGTATTTATATCTGCATTTAAAACAGCATTCATATCTAATTTGCGCTCCCCTTCCTTTTCTTTAAACAAAAACCCATTAGTATACACGCGATGATCGAGAGGTATTGTACTTACTTCCACGCTATCATCCTCAAAAACAACTTCAGAAACATCACTGGTAAGTTCATGAAAATATAAGTTATAATTAGTCCAAGAATTCGCTAATTTAAGTTGAAGAGTTATTAATTCCTTTAACCCTTTAGGGCCATGAATATGTAAATCTGCTTCACGAGTTAGCAATCTAAAAGTTGAGATTAAACCTATCAAGCCAAAAAAATGATCCCCATGTAAATGCGAAATAAAAATATGCTTGATTCTATTAAATTTTATTTTATGCTTACGTAACTGTACTTGTGTTCCTTCGCCGCAATCTATTAAAAAAATATGATTATTTATTTCTAATACTTGTGCTGTAGGGTTAGTAAATGTTCGGGGTGTTGCGCTATAACAGCCTAGAATGTTTAGTTTCAAATTGGTACTTTTAATATCTAATGATTTTATTTATTATAGTTTTCTGTATTGACATACTATAGTTATAATTTTGTTTTTACTTTAATAGCAAACGCTTAAAAAGAAACATAGAACAACAGCAACAAGGTGTTACAAATTCATAGAATATAGTTATAATCCTAGATCGCGCTCCATCTCTTCCATTTCAATAATGTCATAAGCTTCTTTTAACGTTGGTACCACAATAATCTCATCTGGTGTTTCATCTAAGTTTGTATTAGATGTTACCAATACAAATGACAAATGATGACGTCTATGCGTATTAGAAATTTGAAGAAACTCAACAATATCTTCAATACTTATGCCGTCTAAAGCACTTAGATTTACAATAATATTGTCATTCTTAAATTTGGGATATAGTACATTTATTTTCTTTACTAGTTCTATTATAGTAGCCTTCTCTTGCGTAATTATGGAAATGTTTCCGTCTTTGTTTAAAATCATAATCTACTGTTTTATCTTTGAAGCTAATAAATAAATAACTGACATCCTAACGGCAACCCCATTTTGTACTTGATCTAAAATAATAGCTTGCTTAGAATCTGCAACATCACTTGTAATCTCTACACCTCTATTTATAGGGCCTGGGTGCATAATAGTTATGTCTTTATCTAGTGAATCCAAAATGGTTTTATTCACTCCAAATTGTTGTGTATATTCTCTTGTGGATGGAAAGTAGCTAATATCCATTCTTTCATTTTGAACGCGTAACATATTAGCTACATCGCACCAATTAAGTGCTTTTCTTAGGTCCGTTTCTACAGTAACGCCTAATTTATCTATATATTTTGGTATTAGTGTTTTTGGACCGCATACCATAACATTTGCGCCTTGCAATTTTAAAGCATAAATATTAGACAATGCGACTCTACTATGCAATATATCGCCAACAATTACTACATTTTTTCCTGCGACATCTCCTAAACGCTCTCTAATAGAATATGAATCCAACAAAGCTTGTGTTGGGTGTTCATGGGCACCATCGCCTGCATTTATAATATTAGCATTGATATGTTTAGACAAAAATACACCTGCCCCTGGATTAGGGTGGCGCATTACAACCATATCTACTTTCATAGATAATATATTATTTACTGTATCTATTAAAGTCTCTCCTTTTTTAACAGAAGATTGTCCTGCCGAGAAATTAATCACGTCTGCCGATAAGCGTTTCTCTGCTAACTCGAATGATAATTTTGTTCGTGTCGAATTTTCGAAAAACAGATTGGCTATGGTAATATCTCTAAGCGAAGGGACTTTTTTTATCGGTCTATTAATAACCTCTTTAAAATGGTCGGCTGTTTCAAAAATAAGTTGAATGTCTTTTTCTTGAAGGTATTTTATTCCTAATAAGTGATCTACACTTAATTCGCTCATCTTTTTTAAGTATTCTGTAAGCGCACATTACGCTGCCTGTTATTTTATTACTGTACTGAAATCTAAACCAATGCGTTTAGTTATTTATTACCGCTCTTAATTATTAATTAAGTAAACACAATCTTCTCCTTCATTTTCTTCCCAGTTTACTTTTACCTTTTCTTTATTAATTGCATCTACTTGTCTACCTCTATAATCTGGTTGAATAGGTAAATGTCTGCTAAATCGCCTATCAATTAACGTAAGTAATTCTATTTCCTTAGGCCTTCCAAAAGATTGAATTGCTGTTAATGCGGCTCTAATACTCCGGCCTGTATATAAAACATCGTCTATAAAAACAACCTTTTTATTCTCTACTTCAAAATTAATCTGTGTGGTATTGGCTTCTAGTATTTTTTCCCCACGACGAAAATCATCACGATAAAATGTAATGTCTAGATGTCCTAGCACTACATTTTTAATTTTATATTCTATTTTTAGTATTTCAGCCAAACGATCGGCTAAATATTTTCCTCTGGGTTGAATTCCTATTAAAACTGTATTAGAAAAATCATGATGATTTTCAATAAGTTGACAAGCCAATCTATGTAGAATGATGTTTACCTCTGTTGCGTTAAGTAACACTTTTTGACTCATATTTTCCAAACGTATTTGGTATACAAAGTTAGTGTAAATATTTAGATATTAAAAGCTGTTTTCTGTTAGTATTATATTGCGTCATTAACAAAAGAAATAGTGTGGTTTATTTTCCCCTAGTTAAAAGTGATTTACAGACTGTAGTTATAGTCATACTTTATGTATATAAAACACTATTAAGCCTACACGTAATAAAGATTAGTACGGCTACAATTGTAAAATAAAAAAGCCTCTCGTATCGAGAGGCCTTTATATTTAGGATGGTATTTCCCTGCTATTAAACAGGAAAATGAATTATATTTTTCCGTCCATTTTATCTTTAAGAGCTTGTAAAGCATCATTAGCATCACCTAAAGTAGGTTTTGCTTCTGCAGCTTGATTCGCAGCTTTTTTAGCAGCAGCTTTCACATTTGCCATTTCTTCTGCTTTAAAAAGTGCAGTATGCGATGCTACTACTCTCTTAAACTCTTTATTAAATTCTATAATTTTGAATTCAGCGGTATCCCCTTTCTTAAGTTTCTTACCATCTTCTTTTTCAAGGTGACGTGAAGGAACAAAAGCAACGATATCGTCATTAAATTCAATAGTAGCCCCTTTATCTACAACCTCAGCAATTTCTGCTGTATGTGTTGTATCTAAAGCAAATTCAGTTTCATACTTATCCCATGGATTTTCTGTTGTTTGTTTATGACCTAAAGATAATTTACGTCCTTCAACATCCAACTCAAGTACTACTACATCTAATTTATCGCCTACGGCACAGAACTCAGATGGGTGTTTAATTTTCTTAGTCCAAGATAAATCTGAGATGTAAATTAATCCATCGATACCTTCTTCTAATTCTACAAATACACCAAAGTTTGTAAAGTTACGTACTATCCCTGAGTGCTTAGAACCTACAGGGTATTTAGTCGTAATATCTGTCCATGGGTCTTGAGACAATTGCTTGATTCCCAATGACATCTTACGATCTTCTCTATCCAATGTTAATACTTGTGCTTCTACAACATCGCCTACAGATACAAAATCGTTAGCAGAACGTAAGTGTGTAGACCATGACATTTCAGAAACGTGAACTAATCCTTCAACACCTTCTGCTACTTCAATAAATGCACCGTAATCTGCGATTACAACAACTTTACCTTTTACTTTGTCTCCAACATTTACTTCTTCACCTAAAGCATCCCATGGGTGCTTGCTTAATTGCTTAAGACCTAATTGAATTCTTGATTTGTTTTCATCAAAATCAAGGATTACAACATTTAATTTTTGATCTAACTCAACAATCTCATTTGGATGATTAATTCTAGACCAAGATAAATCTGTAATATGAACTAATCCATCAACGCCACCAAGGTCAATAAATACACCGTAAGAAGTAATATTTTTAACAATACCTTCTAATACTTGACCTTTTTCTAATTGACCAATAATTTCTTTCTTCTGTACTTCAATATCAGCTTCAATAAGTGCTTTATGAGATACAACTACGTTTTTGAATTCGTGGTTAATTTTCACCACTTTGAATTCCATAGTTTTATTTACGTATTGATCGTAATCTCTAATTGGTTTAACGTCAATTTGAGAACCAGGTAAGAATGCTTCGATTCCGAAAACATCTACAATCATACCACCTTTAGTTCTACACTTTACAAAACCATTAACGATTTCACCTGTATCGTGCGCATTGTTTACACGATCCCATGCTTTAATTACACGTGCTTTTCTGTGAGATAATACTAATTGTCCTGTTGCATCTTCACGAACATCAATTAATACTTCTACTTTGTCTCCTACTGCTAAGTTTGGATTGTAACGGAATTCATTCAATGAAATAACACCTTCAGACTTCGCATTAATGTCGATAATAGCATCGCGATCTGTAATATGAATTACTTCTCCTTCTACAACTTCGTCATTTAAAGTATCTACGAAGTTTTCTGATACTAATTTTTCAAATTCTTTTAATTGAGAATCTTCAACTTCATCAATTCCTTCTTGGTAATTGTGCCAATTGAATTCTGCTAAGAATTTTTCTGGGTTTGCTTGTGCTTCAGAAATTACTGGAGCCTCTACTGTTGTTGCTTCTTTAGCTTCAACTTCTGCTTGTTTTGCTTTTTCAGCCATTGCAGATAATAATTTGTATTCTGTACGCTTTGGAAGATGGTTAACGATAACACACAGAAGTGTTAAGTTTAATTTCGTTTTTAAGTGCCTTTCTTCTTCCTATAATTCGTTAAAAGGAGTGCAAAAATACTACTTTTTAACCATATTGCCTAATATAGAATAAAAAACATTGAATCCACTGTATTACAATAAGATAACATTCATTTCAAATCTACAGAATAACTTTAATTTTTTGTTTTTTTTATTAGGAATACTCCTGTTAATATTCTAAAACTATTCCGTTTTAAAACTAAACTTTTATTTAATACTAATAAAAGAATTGTCTTTTTTAGGCAGCTCATCTTTGGTTATATAAATCAATTAGTATAATTTTGCTATTCAAGTGAATATTGTTTTCAATAAATATCTATATTTAATTGCTGTTCTAATACTAAACACATTTGCTAATGTACAAGCAAATAATGTTACTGGTACTATAGATAGCAATGTTGTTACTCAGTATTCTAATTCATTAGATTATTCTGTAGAACATGCCTTTAATCAGAATACAACTGTACTTTCTTATAACTCATTCCACAAACATTCAAAACACAACTTATTTTTTGACCTTGTAGAGCATGACGAAATAGAAAATGAGGAACCCACACCTTTAAAACAGTTATATGTTAAAGACCGCCTAAGCACTGCTTTTATTCTTAAAAGTTTTTCTAATGAACTTCAAAAAAACGTAGCACGTCCGCTAAGGATTGTTAAAGCACAAAAAGTAAAGCTTCACTTACGCTTCCAAGTTTTCTTAATTTGATAACAATAAATCAGACTTTTTAGCATATAAGTCTATTTTAAATCTAACCTTTTAGAATTTTAAATAATCCCCCATCATTTCGGGGTTGATTATAAATCATTATCATTTTACAAAAAACTTAACAAGTGAAAATTATTAAGAAAACTGCCGTTTTCATAGGCTTATTCGCATTTTTATTTCTAACAAACTGCGAAACAAAAAAAGAAAAAAAAGAAAAAAAAGTCCAATTTCTCATAACAAATCCACTAAAAAAAGATACTAGTATAACTAAAGATTATGTGAGTCAAATTCATGCCATCAAGCATATAGAATTAAGAGCTTTAGAACGCGGTTATTTAAAACAGATCTTTGTAGATGAAGGACAGTATGTAAAAAAAGGGCAAAATATGTTTCAAATTATGCCTAACATCTATCAAGCAGAACTTCAAAAAGCTAAATCAGAATCTAAAATAGCTGAAATCGAACTACGAAACACTAAGCTATTAGCAGATGGTGATGTTGTATCTCCTAATGAGCTCGCTATGGCTAAAGCTCATTTTAATAAAGCGAATGCTGAAGTCACACTCGCTAGAACACATTTAAATTTCACGAGTGTAAAAGCCCCATTTAACGGAATTATGAACCTGCTTGAAGTAAGAGAAGGAAGTCTCTTAGAAGAAGGGGAATTATTAACGACACTTTCAGACAATAGTAAAATGTGGGTTTATTTTAATGTGCCAGAAGCCCAGTACTTAAATTACATTACTAATAAAAACAGGAGTAATCAAGAAGTTAAACTCTTAATGGCCAACAATAAAATTTTTAGTCATAGCGGAATTGTAGAAACCATTGAAGGTGAATTCAATAATGAAACAGGTAATATCGCATTTAGAGCGACTTTTCCAAACCCTGAAAACGTGTTAAGACACGGAGAAACAGGAAGTATTCTAATGACAACACCTTATAAAGGTGCTATTATTATACCACAAAAAGCCACCTTTGAGATCTTAGATAAAACATACGTCTTTATAGTCGATAAAAACAATACTGTTACACAAAAAGAAATAGAAATTGAAGCAGAAATACCTCACTTATTTATTATAAAAAAAGGAATATCTGTAAATGATAAAATCCTCCTTGAAGGCATTAGGATGGTAAAAAATAAAGAACAGATACATACTAAATTTATAAAACCAGAAATGGTTTTATCCAATTTAGAGCTTTACGCAGAATAGTATTTATTAAATCCATAAAAACATGTTTAAACAATTTATAAAAAGACCCGTTTTGGCGATTGTCATTTCGGTTATAATACTATTTATGGGAGGCCTAGCGATAAAGCAATTGCCTATCTCTCAATTTCCACAAATAGCGCCTACTACAGTAAATATTTTTATAGCATATCCAGGCTCGAGTGCTGATGTATTAGTTAATTCAACACTTATTCCTTTAGAAACAGCTATAAATGGTGTTCAAGATATGCGCTATATTGCTTCTGATGCTACCAGCGCAGGGGAAGGAACATTACGTGTTATTTTCGAACCAGGAACAGACCCCAACGAAGCTGTAGTTAGAATAAAAACTAGAGTGGATCAAGTTATGCCTTTACTTCCTGAACTGGTTCAGCGAGAAGGGGTTATTATTACTCCTGTTCAACCAAGTATGTTAATGTACGTTAACCTCTCTAGCACAAATAAAAATAACGACGAAAAGTTTTTATATAACTATGCATACACAAAAATAATTCCAGAAATTCAACGTATAAAAGGTATTGCAAGCGCAAAAATCTTAGGAAGCAGAAAATACGCTATGCGTGTATGGCTAAAACCAGATAGAATGCGTGCCTATAACATTTCGGCAGAAGATGTGTTAGAAGCTATGGAAGAACAAAGTATTCTTGCTAGACCAGGGCGTTTAGGAAGAAGTTCAGGACAAACAGCACAATCTTTAGAATATGTTTTAACCTATCAAAATAGGTATGATAAACCCAGCCAATACGAAAATATTATAATTCGTGCCGACAAAGAAGGTCACATTATAAAACTAGCCGATGTCGCTGATGTAAAACTAGGTAGTGAATTTTTTGACATCTATTCAAATTTAGATGGTGAACCCTCTGCCTCCATTGTTTTAAAGCAAACTTTTGGAAGTAATGGTAGTGCTGTTATTGCCAACGTAAAAGAAAAATTAGAGGAACTAAAAATAGATTTGCCTCCAGGAGTAAACTTTAAAATAAGCTACGATGTTTCAAACTTCTTAGACGCCTCTATTGAGCAGGTTATTCATACTCTTAGAGATGCATTTATTTTAGTTGCTATTGTTGTATTCTTGTTTTTAGGGGACTGGCGTTCTACTTTAATTCCCATAATAGCAGTTCCTGTCTCGTTAATTGGCGCATTCTTTGTAATGCAGATTTTCGGGTTATCTATAAACCTTATTACACTTTTCGCATTGGTACTCGCTATTGGTATTGTTGTAGATAACGCCATTGTTGTAGTAGAAGCTGTTCATGTAAAAATGGAAGAAGAACACTGCTCTCCATATAAAGCATCTTATGAGGTTTTAGGAGAAATTGGAGGTGCTATTGTAGCCATTACATTAGTTATGGTTTCTGTTTTTATCCCAATATCTTTTATGACAGGACCTGTAGGTGTTTTTTACAGACAATTTTCGATAACTATGGCTGGGGCTATTGTTATTTCTGCTATTGTCGCTCTCACACTAACTCCTGTGCTTTGCGCAATGTTATTAAAGAACAATCATAATAAAAAAAGAAAAACACCAATAGACAGGTTTATTAATTGGTTTAATAAAGGATTTGAACACTTAACAGGTAAATATACTAACCTCTTAACCAAAATTGTAGCTAGACGTCTTGTAACCTTCGGAATATTAGCCGCATTTTGTGCAGGAATATTCTTTACAAACAAAGTATTACCTGCTGGCTTTATTCCTAACGAAGACCAAGGAATGATTTATGCTATTATACAAACACCGCCTGGAGCAACTCTAGAACGCACAAATGAAGTAGCAAAAAAACTTCAAAAAATTTGTGAAGAAACCGAAGGTGTAGAATCGGTAACATCCTTGGCTGGATATGAGATCATGACCGAAGGTAGAGGCTCTAATGCAGGGACCTGTTTAATTAATCTAAAACCATGGTCTAAACGACAACATTCTGTCCATGAAATAATGGAAGAACTAGAAGAAGAAACCAAAAACTTAGGTGCTGTAATAGAGTATTTTGAACCCCCAGCTGTGCCTGGATTTGGGTCTTCTGGCGGATTTGCTATGCGTTTATTAGATAAAACAAACTCAACAGATTATCACCATTTTGAATCCATAAATAATGCCTTTATAGCTGCATTATCCAAACGTAAAGAACTTACGGGATTATTTACTTTTTTCTCAGCAAATTATCCACAATATCAGTTAAAAATAAATAACAAAATAGCAATGCAAAAAGGGGTAACTATTGGAAAAGCAATGGAAAACCTTAATATTTTAATAGGGAGTACTTACGAACAAGGGTTTATTCGTTTTGGAAGGTTTTTTAAAGTTTACACACAAGCTGCGCCAGAATATAGACGTTTACCAAGTGACCTCGAAAAACTTTTTGTTAAAAATGAAGCCGGTGAAATGGTTCCGTATTCTGCTTTTATGAGTATTGAAAAAAAATTAGGTCCTAATGAAATAACACGATATAATTTATACAATTCTGCATCTATAAGAGGATTACCGGCTCCCGGTTTTACTAGTGGAGATGCTATTACTGCAATTAAAGAGGTGGCTGCAAAAGAATTACCCAAAGGTTATGATATTGCATGGGAAGGGCTTACCTATGATGAAGCTCAAAGAGGCAATGAATCTATATACATTTTTATTATCGTACTTGTCTTTGTCTATTTTATACTCGCAGCGCAATACGAAAGCTTCCTGTTACCTTTTGCTGTTATATTATCATTACCTATTGGAGTATTTGGATCGTTTATTCTATTAAAAACAATGGGATTAGCTAATGATGTTTATGCGCAAATTGGCGTTATTATGCTTGTTGGGTTATTGGGGAAAAACGCCGTTCTTATTGTTGAATTTGCTGTCCAAAAACACAGGCAAGGTGCTACAGTTTTACAAGCAGCCATTGAAGGTTCTAAAGCACGATTTAGACCTATTTTAATGACCTCTTTTGCTTTTATTGCAGGATTAATCCCTTTAGTTGTTGCTTCTGGAGCAGGTGCTATAGGTAATAGAACTATAGGGAGCTCTTCTTTAGGCGGTATGCTCATTGGAACTCTTTTTGGTGTTTTAATCATCCCTGGACTTTACTATATTTTCGCAAAAATGTCAGAAGGGAAAAGCCTTATTAAAGATGAAGTTAGTGAACCGCTTTCTGAAGAATTTATACGGAATAGTGAAACCGAAAGCCAAAGTCGTAAAAATGCATTAAAAATTAGCAAACTAACAAATCTGCTAAGAAAACTAAGAAAAAACAAGAACGATGAATAAAATCATTAAAATAAAAAAAACGGTTCTATTTAATATACTTAGCATCCTACTTCTCTACTCTTGTGTTCCAACGCAAATAGCAGTTAGAGAAGAAAACAAAACGGTACCTAAGCAATATCAAAAAGAATTAGCAGATACACTTAATACAGCTACTGTAAAATGGAGAGATTTCTTTTTAGACGCTAATCTTGTTAAATTAATAGACACAGCATTAGTTAACAATCAAGAGCTTAACATTATGTTGCAACAAATAGTTAGAGCCAATAATGAAATTAAAGTAAGAAAAGGAGAGTATTTACCCTTTGTAGATGTATATGCAGGCGCAGAGCTAGAAAAAGTAGGCGAATTTACTCGAAAAGGAGCTGTTGAACAACATTTAAATATTCGCGAAAATGAAGCATTCCCTGAACCTTTAACCGATTTTTCTATTGGACTCTCAGCATCCTGGGAATTAGATATTTGGAAAAAACTACGCAATAGTAAAAAAGTTGCCGTTTTTGAATATCTTAGTACCATTGAAGGTAAAAACTTTATGGTTACTAATTTGGTTTCTGAAATTGCGAATTCTTATTATGAATTATTAGCTTTAGACAATCAGTTAACGATTATTGAGCAAAACTTAAATATTCAGCAAAATGCCTTAAGAATGGTTAAACTTCAGAAAGAAGCTGCACGAGTAACACAATTAGCCGTGCGACGTTTTGAAGCAGAGGTTTATAAAAATAAAAGTAATAAATCCAAAATTCAACAAAGAATAGTTGAAATCGAAAATAACATTAATTTTTATTTAGGGCGTTACCCGCAAACTATTGATAGAGATCCGAAGTATTTTTTAAATAAAATCATAAATCCTATCCATACAGGTGTCCCGTCTCAACTTCTAGCTAATCGACCAGACATTAAGCAATCTGAATATGAATTAGAAGCCTATAAATTAGATGTTAAAGTAGCGAAGTCTAATTTTTACCCCAGTATAGGTATTAAGGCTGGAGTTGGCTTACAAGCCTTCAAACCTAAATATCTTACAAGTACACCTGAATCCCTTTTATATTCTTTAGTCGGTGATGTTGTGAGCCCTTTAATTAATAGAAATGCAATAAAAGCGGAATATAAAAATGCAAATAGCAGGCAATTACAAGCTGTTTACGACTATGAGAAAACTATTTTAAATGGTTATATTGAAGTTGCTAACGCACTATCTAATATTAATAATTTAAAAGAGAGTTATAGACTGAAGGAAGCCCAAGTAAAAGCCTTATCAGAATCTATTGATTTATCAATTAGACTTTTTAAATCTGCTAGAGCAGAATATACAGAAGTATTACTAACTCAAAGAGAAGCTTTGGATTCTAGAATTGAAATCATAGATACAAAAAAAGAACAACTCTTAGCAAATGTAAAACTATACCAAGCTTTAGGTGGTGGTTGGAATTAAATAAGAATATTAAAACAATAAAGCCATCTTACAAAATGTAAGATGGCTTTAATATGCATGTTGTTCTACAATATTAAAAACGCCTCTAGTTTAAAGTATCTTATATTAAATCCACTTTCTTATGAGGGCAGTATCTCATAAACTGTGTAAGTTTAAAAATCTCGGGGTTTAATTCACCCTCGAGATTTTTTTATTTATTAACTTTAACACATTTATGAAACCAGAAGATTTATTAAACGACGCTTTTTTAGAACAATTTAAAAACGGTTCAGAGCTAACCAGTTTTCTAGAACAGCTTCACAAGCGAGGAGTTGAAAAGATTTTAGAAGGCGAATTATCCGCTCATTTAGATTATAAAAAGCATAAAAAGAGTAGTACTACTAATTCTAGAAATGGTTACTCAAAAAAGAAATTAAAAACCACCTTAGGAGAAACAGAGATCCAAGTTCCTAGAGATAGAGAAGGTTCTTTTAACCCAATGCTTGTAAAGAAAAGAGAAAGCACAACAGAAGGTGTAGAAAACCTTA
>NZ_JBXVVH010000010.1:0-140289 GCF_057219185.1 Lacinutrix sp. YIN62 | reverse complement strand
GGGACTTATACTAAACCAATTTTTAGCTATATTTGAAAACAGGATTAGGATATAAATAACCTAACCCTGAAATTTTGAACTTACACACTTTTTAGGATAGTGTCGATTTTAAAGTCTAACCCTTTTCTATTTTAAAAATAGATATACTCTAACGAAGTTTATTCTTTAGTAGTAATTATAATAGCTCCATTTATCGCTTTTTCGCCATAACGATTCGTAGCGTTCTTGCCTTTAAAAACTTCTACACGTTGTATGTTATCAGAGTCTATAGCGTTAAATTCGTCTTTAGAGACTTCTTTACCATCTATAATGTAAAAAGGAGTTTTTGTGGTATCAGAAGAAACAAACAGAGTTTGGTTTTCTTCTTTTAATGTAATAGTATTATCGTTTGTTGTAGTAGTGGTGCTTGAGAAGAAGGTTTTTGTGTTTGTTTTGTCTTTGTGTTTCGCTTTTGAGAGTTTTTTGTTTTTACTATTAGTTGAAAATACTACTGTGTTGTTTTTTGTGTTAGGACGCGCAAAGCCAACGGCTCCGTTTTTTATGTTATAATAAAATGTAATAGAGGTTATTGGTGTTTCTCCAGAAACAGATGTGTGCCCTTTGTTGCCTTCTGGCGTTTTGAATGAGGCTTTAATGGCTTTTATTTCTCCATTAGCATTTCTTTTAACCCCTTTTAGTCTTAATTCTACATTGAGTTTTGAAAACTGCTTTTCAGCATTTTTTAAATCTTCATCGCTAAAGTCTTTAGTAATTATTATGGTTTCAGTCTCTTTTGTAATCTTATCTTCATTGGGAGTTGTGATTTTATTACTGTAAGTATCGGTATAGATTTTTTTTGTGTTAAAACTCATAAAAAAGAAGGCAAGTAGTGGGAGAATTAAAGAATACTTCCAAAGATTTAATGGTTTCGATTTAGATTTGTGTAACATAATAATTCGTTTTTTGATTAATGAATTGTAGAAATTGTTGACTAATGTTAATTGTTGTTTTGTTAAAACTGTTTTTAATAATAGTATTTGATAGCTTTTTGAATTGCTAATCTTGCTTTGTGTTTTATGGTCTGCTATAAATTCTAGGTTTTGTTGTAATGATTTATTGTAAAACCAAATGAAAGGGTTAAGCCAGAACAGTATCGTCGCTATCTTTGTTAATAATATATCTATAGAATGAAATTGTTTAGCGTGTATTTTTTCATGAAGAATAATGTGTTTTAATTCATCTGCATTAAAGTGGTTAGGGTTATAAACGATATATTTAAAAAAAGAAAAAGGGGAATGGTCTTCTTGTGTTTCTATAAAAGTATATTGATCTTTTGTTTTAATTTTACCTCTTGATATAATAATGGCTAGAGAAATGCTTTCTGTCATAAATTTTAAGAGAAATAAAAGAACTCCTATACTGTAAATCCATTTCAAATAATCAGCAAAATGAAATGATTTTACGGCTTCAACATGTGGTGCGTAGTCTGAAGTTATAAAATTTAAATTACTTACAGTTGGGGTAGCGATATAAACGGGAATAACGATTAACGGGAGAATTGCTGCAGTAACAAACCCTATTAATAAAAAAAACCGATTGAACTCAAAAAATGTTTCCCTTTGTAGAAAGAATTTGTAGCATAAATAAAATAGTACGATTACAAGGTTTAATTTTAATACGTATGGCATAATCACTGTTTCTTTTCAATTAAGTTGATTATTTCTTTAAGATCATCAACACTTATTTTTTCTTCTTTAGCAAAAAACGAAACCATATTTTTGTAAGAGTTGTTAAAATAGTTTTCAATGGCTGTATTCATAAAACGTTTTCTATAGACTTCTTTTTTTACTGTAGGGTAATATTGGTGTGTCTTGCCATAAGCATTGTAACTAACGTAGCCTTTGTCTTCCAGATTTCTTATTATAGTAGAAAGGGTGTTATAGTGTGGTTTGTCTTCTTTTATTTCTGCCAGCACATCTTTTACGAAAGCCTTTTCTAGTTTCCATATAATGTGCATTATGTCTTCCTCCTTATTTGTTAGTTTTTGCATATCTGAAATTTTAGATTTCTTAACAATGTATTTTTGTTATGAGACAAACTTACAACTATTTTTATAGTTATAAAACTGTTTTTGTAGTTTTATGTGTTGGTTTTAAAAAAATAGAGAAGTAAAATACCTAAAACTAAATCTTATGGTATCTTCGCTTAAAAAAAATAAAGCATGAATTTTGTATTGGTTGTCGGGGGATTAATCTTATTAATTTTAGGAGGTAATTGGTTGTTGAAATCTGCTGTAGGACTGTCTTTAAGTCTTAAAATCCCTAAAATTGTTATTGGGATGACGGTGGTTTCTTTTGCAACATCAGCACCAGAGTTAATCGTAAGTATTAACGCGGCATTAAGGGGGGCTTCAGATTTAGCTTTAGGCAATGTTATTGGTTCTAACATTGCTAATTTAGGATTGGTTTTAGCAATTACATTATTATTATCGACAATACATGTGCAAAAAAGTTTTTATAAAACAGATTGGCCAGTAATGATGATCGCTTCAATATTGTTGTTCTTTTTTGTTGTTTACGATAAGGTTATCACTGCTTCTGAAGGTGTTGTTTTGTTTGTGTCATTAATGGTTTTTTTAATTTACCTTTTACGGTTTCAAAAGCAAGCAATTGTAGATGAGATGCCAGAAGATGACGAGGCTTTACCGTTGTATAAAATTGTATTGTTTTTATGTGTGGGAGGACTTGGCTTATGGGGCGGATCGGAGTTGCTAATAAAAGGCGCTACAGCTTTGGCTTTAGATTTTGGTGTTAGCGAGCGAGTTATTGCAGTAACCGTTGTGTCTATTGGTACTAGTGTGCCAGAATTAGCAGCCTCTATTATAGCTGTTTTAAAGAAGGAAAAAGCTATTTCTTTAGGGAATTTAATAGGGTCTAATGTTTTTAATATTTTAGCAGTTTTAGGAATTACAGCAATGATTACACCAATAACCGTTGTAGATGAAAGATTGATAACGTTCGATATTTTCTGGATGCTAGGGATATCGTTTATAGTATTGCCTTTGGTATTCCTGCCAAAGGGCTTGCGTTTAAACTGGAAAGATGGTGTGGTTTTGTTAATGGCCTATTTTATATTTGTATATATGACGCTTTCTTAAAAAGAATAAAGCAAAAAAGCGTTTGATAAATTTATCAAACGCTTTTTTTTTATAAGTTAAACAAAATCGGAGTTTAATCGATCTTTGTAGATTTTACTGTTTTTATAATACGACCAGCAATTTTGTATGGATCTCCGTTAGATGCAGGGCGACGATCTTCTAGCCAGCCTTTCCAGCCTTTTTCTACAGTAATAATAGGTATGCGAATAGAAGCGCCTCTATCTGAAATACCGTAGCTAAAATCATTTATAGATGCTGTTTCGTGCTTCCCTGTTAAACGCTGGTCATTAAATTCTCCATAGACTTCAATGTGTTCTTTTACAACAGGTCTGAAAGCCTCACAGATTTTTTCGTAAATTTCTTTGCTTCCACAAGAACGTAATGTTGTATTTGAAAAGTTTGCATGCATACCAGAGCCATTCCAATCTGTGTCACCTAAAGGTTTTGGGTGATATTCTATGTAATAACCATATTTTTCTGTTAAACGATCTAGTAGGTAACGTGCAATCCATATTTCGTCTCCAGCTTTTTTGGCGCCTTTAGCGAATAATTGGAATTCCCATTGTCCTGAAGCGACTTCTTGATTTATACCTTCGAAATTTAGACCTGCATCAATACATAAATCAGCATGCTCTTCAACTAGATTTCTACCGTGTGTATGTCTTCCTCCAACAGAGCAATAGTACATACCTTGAGGTGCTGGGTAGCCACCCACAGGGAAACCTAAAGGTAAAAGGGTTTTGCGGTCCATGATAAAATACTCTTGTTCAAAACCAAACCAGAAATCATTATCCTCATCTTCAATGGTAGATCTTCCATTAGAAATGTGAGGCGTACCATCTGCATTTAAGACTTCGGTCATTACTAGATAACCATTTCGTCTGGCTGGGTCAGGGTAAATAGCAACGGGCTTTAGTAAACAATCAGAATTGTCTCCAATGGCTTGTCGCGTAGAACTTCCGTCGAAAGACCAAATAGGACAGTCTTCTAATTTTCCACTAAAATTTTCTTCAACTTTAGTTTTACTTCTCATGTTTTGCGTTGGCTTATAACCATCTAGCCAAATGTACTCTAGTTTAGATTTACTCATAATTGTTTAAAAAAAAGTATTAATAAATGCGATGCAAATATATGTTAATTTTGTTTCACCCTATTTATTTTTGGGTTAAAAATAAATGAAATGTTGTTTTTGTGATTTAAACCCTTGTTTTTTTAGGGGTAGGTGTTGTTGTGGAGGTTTTTTGGGGTTAAAATGTTATATTTGTATCAAAATAGAAGTACTATGTCTACATTACGCTTTTTTGCTATACAAGAAACATTAAATAGGAAGCCGGTAAAAATTGAAGAGAAGAAGCGGCGCTCAGAACTCTTTGGAAAGCATGTGTATAATAAGACAACAATGCAGCAAACGTTAACTAAAGGCGCTTTCGAAAGTGTGAATGATGCAATAATGAAAGGCACGAAAATAGAACGAAGTATAGCCGATCAGGTTGCGTCTTCAATGAAAGATTGGGCTTTGTCTAAAGGGGTAACACATTATACGCATTGGTTTCAGCCTTTAACAGGTGCTACGGCAGAAAAACATGATGCTTTTTTTGAAACCATAGGCGAAGGCGATGCTATTGAAAAGTTCGGAGGAAGTCAATTGGTACAACAGGAACCAGATGCTTCAAGTTTTCCTCATGGAGGAATAAGGAATACTTTTGAAGCTAGAGGATATACTGCATGGGATCCAACATCTCCAGCATTTATATATGGAACAACATTATGTATTCCTACGGTTTTTGTGTCGTATACCGGGGAAGCTTTAGATTATAAAACGCCATTATTAAGGGCATTACATGCTGTAGATTCAGCTGCGGTTGCCGTTTGTAAGTATTTTGATAAAAATGTAAAAAAAGTAAATGCGTCATTAGGTTGGGAACAAGAATATTTTTTAATAGATAGTGCGTTGGTGTCCTCTAGACCAGATATTATGTTAACAGGAAGAACTTTATTAGGGCATGCTTCAGCAAAAGGACAACAGTTAGATGATCATTATTTTGGGACCATACCTAATAGAGCAATGGCATACATGAGAGACTTAGAAAAGGAATGCATGTTATTAGGAATTCCTGTTAAAACAAGACATAATGAAGTCGCGCCAAATCAATTTGAATTAGCGCCAATCTATGAAGAAGTTAACTTAGCGGTAGATCACAATGCGTTATTAATGGATGTTATGGACAAAGTAGCAGAACGGCATCGATTTAAGGTGCTATTTCATGAAAAACCATTTAAAGGGATAAACGGTTCGGGAAAGCATAATAACTGGAGTTTAAGCACAGATACAGGGGTTAATCTGTTAAGCCCAGGAAAGACACCTATGAGTAATCTTCAGTTTTTAACTTTTTTTATTAATACAATAAAGGCAGTAAACGATAATGAGGAGCTATTAAGGGCCGCTATCGCATCGGCAAGTAACGAGCACCGTTTAGGAGCTAATGAAGCGCCGCCAGCAATAATTTCTGTGTTTATTGGGGAGCAATTAACACAGGTGTTAAATGAATTGGAAAATGTAACAAGTGGCAAACTTTCTCCTAAAGAGAAAACAGATTTAAAATTGAATGTTGTTGGAAAAATTCCTGAAATTTTATTGGATAATACCGATCGAAATAGAACGTCTCCTTTTGCTTTTACAGGGAATAAGTTTGAGTTTAGAGCAGTAGGATCTAAGGCAAATTGTGCGAATCCGATGACTTTATTAAATTCTATAGTGGCAAAACAATTAATCGAATTTAAAGCAGAAGTTGATGTACTTGTCGATAAAAAGGAAATGAAAAAGGATGATGCTATTTTTAATGTTTTAAGAGAGTATATTAAAAAATCAAAAGCAATTTTATTTGAAGGCAATGGTTATGGCAGTAATTGGGAAAAAGAAGCAAAAAAAAGAGGTTTAAGTAATAATAAAACCACTCCAGAAGCTTTGCAAGCTAAGATTTCTAAAAAAGCGATAGCATTATATGAAGGTTTAGGGGTAATGAATGCCGTAGAAATTGAAGCGCGTTATGAAATAGAAATGGAAGATTATATCATGCGGATTCAAATAGAAGGACGTGTATTAGGTGACATTGCAAGGAATCATATTGTACCAACAGCCATAAAATATCAAAATATTTTAATTGAAAATGTAAAAGGGTTAAAAGAAATTTATGGTACAGGCTTTAAAAAGGTCGCTAAGGCGCAACTGGATTTAATTGAGGAAATTTCTGCTCATATAACCATTATTAATGATACTGTTACAAAGATGACTAACGTAAGGAAGGTAGCGAATTTAAAGAAAGATGTAACGATTAAGGCAAAAATGTACTGTAATGATGTTAAAGTTTTATTTGAGGATATCCGCTATCATTGTGATAAATTGGAATTGTTGGTAGATGATGAGCTTTGGCCATTAACGAAGTATAGAGAATTACTATTTACAAAATAGCGGTTTTCAATTGTGTAAAATGTAAGTATTTGGTCTTGGCTGTATTGTATTGAGTGTTCGTTCTGTAATTGCCTTTTGTCGATCTCTGTTTGTCTGTTATCGAAAAAAAATAATGTAAAGTGCTTTTTTTTAGTTGTTTAGATTTTGCGTTGAAATTAATTATATACATTTGAAAGGCTATTAAGTAATTATTTTAACGATATGTTCGAATGTAGATCTAATTAAACGATTTTAACTGGACGAATTAATTTAACCAGACCATTAAATGTTTATATAATGATTTAAACATAAGCTAATATCGCCAATATAAAATAGTAAAAGCGCACTATTTAATTTGTGTGCTTTTTTTTTATAAATATATTTGCGAATATATATAATATTATGAGCTCTGAAATAAGTAAACGATATAGTCAAAGAGGTGTATCTGCATCAAAGGAAGATGTACACAATGCTATAAAAAATATAGATAAAGGTTTATTCCCAAAGGCTTTTTGTAAAATAGTTCCAGATTATTTAAGTAATGATGATGATTATTGCTTGGTAATGCATGCAGACGGAGCAGGAACCAAAAGTGCTTTAGCGTATATGTACTGGAAAGAAACAGGAGATGTGTCTGTTTGGAAAGGAATTGCGCAAGATGCGCTAATAATGAATATTGATGATTTACTTTGTGTGGGGGCAACAGACAATATAATGTTGTCGTCTACAATAGGAAGGAATAAAAATATAATTACAGGGGAGGTACTTTCTGCTATAATTAATGGGACAGAAGAATTAATCTCAGAATTAAAAAAGTTTGGAGTAACAATCCATTCAACAGGTGGGGAAACCGCAGATGTTGGAGATTTGGTAAGAACTATAATTGTAGATTCTACGGTAACCGCACGAATGAAACGAAGTGATGTTGTAGATAATGCGAATATAAAGGCAGGAGATGTTATTGTAGGATTAGAAAGTTTTGGACAAGCAACTTATGAAAAAGAATATAATGGCGGGATGGGAAGTAACGGATTAACTTCTGCTCGTCATGATGTATTTCATAATTATCTCGCAAAAAAATACCCAGAAAGTTATGATGCTACTGTACCAAAAGATTTAGTGTATTCTGGACAGGTGAAATTGACTGATGAGGTAGAAAACGCACCATTAGATGCAGGGAAATTAGTGCTGTCTCCAACACGAACGTATGCTCCCATTATTAAGGAAATATTGTCAAAATATAAAAATACAGACATCCATGGGATGATACATTGTTCTGGGGGAGCTCAAACTAAGATCTTGCATTTTGTAGAGGGATTACATATTGTAAAGGATAACATGTTCCCAATACCACCACTATTTAAATTAATACAAGAACAATCTAAAACAGATTGGAAGGAAATGTATCAAGTTTTTAATTGTGGACATAGAATGGAAATTTATGTGTCTCCAGAAGTAGCGGCCGACATTATCACTATCTCTAAAAGTTATAATGTTAATGCGCAAATTGTAGGAAGAGTTGAAACTTCAGAAACCAAAAAATTAACTATAAAAAGCGAGTTTGGAGAGTTTAATTATTAGCTTATAGAATAATGAAAAAAATAGTGTTTTTGCTATTGCCTTTCTTTTTTCAAATGGTAACGGCGCAATCAGATTCCCTAGTTGAAAAAGCAGATAGCCTAGAAGTGGTTTTGCCTTGGGTTCAGGAAAATAAGGTGAATCTAGATTTAAATGAAGTTGCATTTGTGAATTGGAATGCTGGAGGCGCAAACTCTGTGTCGGCATTAATAGACCTATCATCGTCTTTAAAATATGAGCATAAAACTTTAGATTTAATATGGATTAGTGTTATTACGGGGCGTTATGGGATTAACAAGCAACAAGCAGAGGGCATAAAGAAAACAGATGATTTGTTGGAAATAAAATCAAGTATAGGTTATAAATCAGATAGTCTTACAAATTGGTATTATACCGCTAAATTAAATTTTAGATCACAGTTCTCAAATGGGTATACTTACCCAGATACCTCTAAACCTATTTCTAAATTCATGGCTCCTGGATACCTGTTTTTTGGAGCTGGAATGGAGTATGGTAGAAATATTGAAACCTTATCTTTTTATTTTTCACCATTAACAATGAAAGGCACTTTTGTGTTGGATGATGATTTGGCTAATGCAGGTGCTTTTGGAGTAGATCCAGCGCTTCTGGATAATGATGGAAACGTTATAGAAAAAGGTGAAAAAGTTAGAACAGAAGTTGGCGTATTAATCACAAAAGCTTACGAAACCGTTATTTTTGAAAATATTTCGTTAAAAAATGCATTAAGCTTATATACCGATTATTTTAATAGTTTTGGTAATATGGATGTTAACTGGGAAATTAACTTTGATTTTAAAGTTAATGAGTTTGTTAAAGCTAGTCTAGGGTCTCATTTGAAATACGATAACGATACAAAATTGCAAGTGGAAACAGATGAAATGGGTGAGTTTGCTGAAGAAGGGGCGAAAGTCCAATGGAAACAACAAATCGGTATCGGAGTAACATTAGATTTTTAATAAGATTAACCCGAGGCTCTCTCTTCTTTTAAGCTATCTAAACCCGTTTAATAGTAAAAAGAAGCCGCAAGTTAAGACGGAATCTAAAACGTAAAGCGTTAAAACTAATCGAAAATTAGAAACACCTGCCATTTTATAAAATTTTAATTTTTGCCTTACACTAGAATCGTTAATTAAAAGTAAGAATAAGAGTGTTAAAAATAATTTTGTGAGTAAGGTTAGAATTATTTTAGGAGTTATTATTGTTAAAATAATAGTTATTAGAAAAGACCATATTGCTAAAGGTCTATAATAAAAAAGTATTGCACGAAATCGATTCACCATATATTTTATAACGGAAAAATAGAGGGATTATTTTTCTAAATTCTAAACAAAACATAAGGCATTGCAATGTCATAAATTATCGTACTTTTGTTTTAATAATTTTATAGATAGATGTTAGAGAAATTACAAATAGTAAAACAACGTTTTGATGAGGTAAGTGATTTAATAATACAACCAGATATTATAGCAAATCAAAAACGATATGTTGAGCTAAATAGAGAATATAAAGATTTGCGTATTCTTATGGAAAAGCGTGATGACTATATGGAATACACTAATAATATAGCAGAAGCCGAAGAAATAATTGCAGATGGAAGTGATGCCGAAATGGTAGACATGGCCAAAATGCAATTGGAAGAAGCAAAAGAAGGGATTCCTAGATTAGAAGAAGAAATAAAAGTCTTGTTAATCCCTAAGGATCCTGAAGATGCTAAAAACGCAGTAGTAGAATTAAGAGCCGGAACAGGTGGAGATGAAGCCAGTATTTTTGCAGGTGACTTATTTAGAATGTATACTAAATACTGTGAAGGAAAAGGGTGGAATGTGAGTACTGTAGATTTTAGCGAAGGAACAAACGGTGGGTTTAAGGAAATACAATTTGAAGTCAGTGGAGAGGATGTCTATGGCACTCTAAAATTTGAAGCAGGTGTTCATCGAGTACAACGTGTTCCGCAAACAGAGACGCAAGGGCGTGTGCATACCAGTGCAGCGACAGTAATGGTGTTTCCTGAGGCAGAGGAGTTTGATGTAGAAATTAACCCAAAAGAAGTAAGAGTTGATTTTTTCTGTTCATCAGGGCCAGGCGGACAATCTGTAAATACAACATATTCCGCAGTACGTTTAACGCATATTCCAACAGGGTTAGTGGCACAATGTCAAGATCAAAAATCACAGCATAAGAATAAGGAGAAAGCATTTAAAGTTTTACGTTCTCGTTTGTATGAAATGGAACTGGCCAAAAAAAATGCCGAGGATGCCGCAAAAAGAGGGTCTATGGTAACCTCTGGAGATCGTAGCGCAAAAATTAGAACTTACAATTATCCGCAAGGGCGTGTAACCGACCATAGAATAGGGTTAACACTCTACGATTTGTCTAATATTGTAAATGGCGATATTCAGAAAATTATTGATGAATTAATGTTAGCCGAAAATACTGAGAAGTTAAAGGCAAATAGCGATATTATTTAATACACAAGCCTCTTTAGTTAGAGGCTTTTTTATTACAGGTTCAAATAAAAAGAACTTTGTAATTATTATTGAATTCATTATAACAAAATCAAAGAATGACAACGCAACAATTAATATTTCAAATCAAAAAGAAGAAATCCTTTTTATGTATTGGATTGGATGTTGATTTAGAAAAAATACCAGAACACCTTTTAAAAGAAGAAGACCCAATATTTGCTTTTAATAAAGCAATTATTGATGCAACACATCATTTATGTGTAAGTTATAAGCCCAATACTGCTTTTTATGAAGCCTATGGTTTAAAAGGTTGGAAAGCGTTAGAAAAAACGATTAATTATTTAAATGAAAAGCATCCCGAAATTTTTACAATAGCCGATGCTAAACGCGGAGATATTGGAAACACCAGTACCATGTATGCCAAAGCCTTTTTTGAAGATTTAGCTTTCGATAGTGTAACAGTTGCGCCCTATATGGGACAAGACTCTGTAGAACCTTTTTTAGCTTTCGATAATAAGCATACCATTATGCTGGCATTAACGTCTAATAAAGGCGCCTTCGATTTCCAAACTAAAACAGTCGAAGATAAACCACTATATAAAGAAGTTTTGAAAACCTCTAAATCTTGGGAAAATGCTAAAAATTTAATGTACGTAGTTGGAGCCACAAAAGCCGACTATTTTAAAGAAATTAGAGCTATCGTACCAGAAGCCTTTTTATTAGTGCCAGGCGTAGGTGCGCAAGGCGGAAATTTACAAGAGGTATGTAAATATGGGATGAATGAAAATATTGGCTTGCTAATAAATTCATCTAGAGGAATTATATACGCATCTAATGATAAGGGATTTGCTGAATCTGCGGCTGAAAAAGCTAAAGAATTACAGTTGCAAATGGAAGCTGCTTTGAGTTAAGATAAATAAACAAATAAAACCAGTAAACAATTACTATGAAACGAATAAAAATAATAATAACACTTACTTGCTTAGTAGTGAGTTTGTATACAACCGCGCAAATTGTAAATATTCCCGATGCTAATTTTAAGAATCATTTAGTGAATCTTCTTAGTGTAGATATAGATGGTGATGGACTTAATGATACGGTAGTAGATACAAATGGTGACGGTGAAATTCAAGTAAGTGAAGCGCTAGCTGTAGAAAGATTAGGCTATATAAATTCAGGAGATATTGTTAGTATGGAAGGTATAGAAGCTTTTACTAATCTAATTTATTTAGACGCAAATGATTGCGATAATTTGTCTATACTTGATATTAGTAACAATATTAATTTAGAATTTTTATCATCAAGTCAGAATAGTTTATCATCATTAGATACTAGTAATAATATTAATTTGAAAAGTATCTATTTAAACTCTCCTCTTACAACTTTAGATTTGAGTAATAATATTAATCTGGAAAGAGTCTCTTTTCAGGGGAGTTTATTAAATGAGATAGATCTTAGTTCAAACACGTTACTTACTGAATTATACTTGGATCATAATAGTAATTTAACAACTATTAACCTTAAAAACGGAAATGCTCTGTTATCTAATTTCGCTATAATTAACAACCCAGATTTACAATTTGTATGTGTTGATAAGGATGAAGTTAATTTTATTAACAATTATTTTATAAATGAAGGCTTAACAGTAAATGTTAACTCTTATTGCTCTTCTGCTCCTGGAGGAAATTACAATACCATTTCAGGAACAAGCCTTTTCGATTTAAATAACAATGGTTGTGATGTTAATGATGTAGCATACCCTTTTTTAAAACTAAATATAGATGACGGAGTAAACTTAGGCGCAACTTTTACAACTAGTACTGGAGGCTATAATTTTCACACACAAGATGGTAATTTTACTATAACACCAGATATTGAAAATCCTGCCTTTTTTAATATAACTCCAGCAAATGCAAGTGTAAGTTTTTCTGATAATAATGACAACACAACAGTTCAAGATTTTTGTGTTACAGCAAATGGAGTACAGCCAGATTTAGAAATCGTACTAGCGCCAACTGTTCCTGCAAGACCAGGTTTTGATGCGACTTATATAATAACTTATAAAAACAAAGGGAATCAAGTAATGTCTGGAGATTTTAGTTTCGAATATCATCAGGACGACGTTTTAGATTATGTTTCTAGTTCAGACGCTCCTATATCTCAAGGAGTAGGAATATTAACGTGGGATTATACTAACCTATTACCATTTGAAAGTAGAAGTATTTATGTAACGTTAAATGTTAATGGGCCAACAGAAGTGCCAGCTGTAAATATAAATGACCTTTTAGATTTCACAGCAAGCATTAATCCTGTAACAGGAGACGAATTGCCATGGGATAATAGATTTGGTTATAAGCAGGTAGTAGTTGGTTCTTTTGATCCTAATGATATTACTTGTCTAGAAGGTGATGCGGTAGATGTTGCATTAATTGGAGAAGATTTACATTATATTATTAATTTTGAAAATACAGGAACTTTTGCTGCTGAAAATATTGTAGTAAAAACAGAAATAGATCCAGCTCAATTTGATATAAACACATTACGTTTATTAAGTAGTTCTCATAATGCAGAGGTTAGAGTAGAAAATAATATCGTAGAAATTATTTTTGAATCTATTTTTTTAGGAGCAGGAGCACATGGTAATATTTTATTAAAGCTTAAAACAAAAAATAATTTACAAGAAGGAGATGTTGTAACTAATAGTGTCGAAATATTTTTTGATTATAACTTCCCGATACATACAAATGTAGCAGATACTATTTTTGATACTATATTGGGGAATAATGAGTTTGAAATAAATCAGAATATAAACTTATATCCAAACCCTGTTAAAAATACTTTAAACATTTCAGCAAAAGAAACTATAAAAAGTATATCTGTATATGATATGTTAGGGAGGGTTTTGCAAACAAAAACAAATACAAAAATAAATACACAAATAGATATGTCTATTTATACACCTGGAACTTATTTCATAAAAACAGTAACTTCTAAAGGGACAAGTGTAAGTGAAGTAATAAAAGAATAGTATGATGAAGCTATTTTGTTTATATTAATAAAAAATAAAAACCTGAATCCATTTCAGGTTTTTATAGTATAATTAGAGATTGTAATTTCTACACAAATGCAAACAGAGATAACAATAATAGATCAGTTAAAGCAAACGATTGATTTCGAGAGTACTCCAAAAAGAATAATAAGTTTGGTGCCTTCTCAAACAGAATTACTTTACGATTTAGGTTTGGAAGATAGTATTGTCGGAATTACAAAGTTTTGTGTACACCCTTTTCACTTCAAAAGTACAAAAGCAATAGTTGGCGGAACTAAAAATATTAAGATTGAAAAAATAAAAGCGCTTGATCCAGATATTATTCTGTGTAATAAAGAAGAAAATACAAAAGAGATTGTAGCTATTTGTGAATCTATATGTACTGTACATGTTTCCGATATTTTTACAATTAATGATTGTTTAGAGCTAATATCACAATATGGCGTGTTGTTTAGGAAAAGAATAGAGGCTATTAAAATTTCTAATAAGATTAGATTTAATTTAAACGATTTTAAAGTGTTTATAAAGGATAAGCCAGAATTTAAAGTAGCCTATTTTATTTGGAGAAACCCTTGGATGGTTGCTGGTAATACTACTTTTATTAATTATTTATTAAAGCTTAATAAATTCAAAAATATCTATGCAAATCTAGAGCGGTATCCAGAAATTGAACTCAAGAAAATAAGAATAGAAGGAGATCCTGAGCTCGTATTATTATCAAGTGAGCCTTACCCTTTTAAGGATGAACATGCTTTCGAAATAGGCAGAGTGTCCCATCATGCAAAAACAATATTCGTGGATGGAGAATATTTTTCTTGGTATGGATCAAGGTTAGTAAGCGCTTTTGATTATTTTAAAGCACTGAGAAATAGACTATAAATTTTATCTGGATAGAAATTTAAGCTTATTAAGTTTATTGAGTAATTTCATTGCTTTGTACTCTGAGTCATCACTTAATGCATGATCCGTTTGGCGCAGGTTATAAGCTTGTTCAACAAGTTGCTTATAGCGCTTGTTGAGCTTTATTTGATGTTGTTTTAAAATATCCTTACGCCTCATTTTATTTAAATAAAAATCTTAAAATAAAGATACGGTAATTTTTGTTAAACTCAAGGTTAATTAACTGTTTTTTAGATGTTTATGTTGTTTCGAGGTGTTTGTTGTTTTGTTTTAATGTTTTTTCAGAATTGATTTTCTGTTTTAGAGAGAGCCTCAATATTTAAGTTAAGCATTAAAGAATAACAAAATAAAAAAACCAATCTTAGTTATTAAAGATTGGTTTTGGTATTATTAAACTAACTAATTCAAGTATTGAGTGAGAAAATCTACTTGAATAACAAAAATAGAACTGTTTGTTGTTTATTGTATTAAGTGAATATTAGCTTTGTATTAATTAATATTAAATTGGAACTAAAATAATTTCAGTTTTTATATTAATTTATAGGGTATTATTATCTTGTAATGCAAAGACCTTCTTTAAGAGCATTGTTGTACGGGACTCTAGTTTATTACGGATTTCTCCCTCTTCTATAGCAATCATTTTGTAGACCCCTTTTAAAGCTTCAGATGTAACGTAGTCTGTTAAATCTGGATTTACATTTTGAGTAAAAGGAATAGCATTATACTTTTTAATTAAAGTAGCCCAAATTTTATCTGCTCCAACTTTTTCAAAAGACTCTTTAATAACAGGGTTAAATTTAGCATATAAAACCGTTTTAGTTTTGTTTGTTAAATATTGTGTAGCCGCATCATCATTACCTAGTAAAATGGTTTTAGCATCTGCAAAAGATATTGTTTTTACAGCTTCTATAAATATAGGCGTTGCTTCTTTTACAGCATTTTCAGCAGCTCTGTTTAGAGCTTTTAAACCGTCATCGGCTAAACGACTTAAGCCAATATCTCGCAAACCTTTGTCTACTTTTTTTAATTCTTTAGGTAGAAGAATTTTCACTAAGTCATTTTTATAGAACCCATCTTTAAGGGTTAGTTTTTGTACTTGTTTATCGATTCCCAAATTAAGAGCCTCTTTTAATCCTGAAGCTATATCAGTGTTACTTATAGGACTACCATTTTGAGGGATTTGATTAAGGACTTGCTGTAACTCAGAACAAGCTGTTAAATTAAAAATTAAAAAGAAAGCTAAAAATTTACGTATCATAATTTGGGCGTTTTTCTAAAATCAAAGATATATTTTACCATTATAAATTGGCCCAATAATATGCCAAATTTAAAAAGCAAATGTTTTATAACGTGTTTTTTATTTATTACTTTAATTATCAATGCTATAAGTAAAGCGTAAGAAAATGAGAAGCTTTTGGCTTTTTAGATAATTACATATAATCCGTCTGTTTTTTTGAATATTTCGTAAATTGCGCATTTAAAACGCATTAAAAATCACGAATGATACAAGCAACACCATATAAGCCAAAATATAAAGTAAGAATAGTTACAGCAGCAGCACTTTTTGATGGACATGACGCCTCCATAAATATCATGCGTCGTATTATTCAGTCCACAGGAGTAGAAGTAATACATTTAGGGCACGATCGTAGTGTAGAAGAAGTTGTAAATACAGCAATACAAGAAGATGTTAATGCTATTTGTTTAACGTCATATCAAGGCGGGCATAACGAATACTTTAAATATATGTACGACTTACTTAATGAAAAAGGAGCTGGGCATATAAAGATTTTTGGCGGTGGTGGCGGCGTTATCTTACCTTCAGAAATTAAAGAACTAATGGATTATGGTATTTCTCGAATCTATTCTCCAGATGATGGTCGTGAAATGGGGTTGCAAGGTATGATTAATGATTTGATTGAAAAGGCAGATTTTGCTATCGGAGATCATTTAAATGAAGATGTTAGTAAGTTATCGGAGAAAAACCCTAGGGCATTAGCAAGAGTTATTTCTTCGGCAGAAAACTTTCCAGAAGTAGCAAAGCCTACTTTAGATGCGATACACAAGAAGAATGAAAAATCAAAAACACCAGTTCTTGGAATTACGGGAACAGGTGGTGCAGGGAAATCTAGTCTGGTAGACGAATTAGTACGTCGGTTTTTAGTCGATTTTCCTGAAAAAACAATAGGACTGGTATCTGTAGATCCTTCAAAACGAAAAACAGGAGGCGCATTATTAGGAGACCGTATTCGTATGAATGCAATTAACTCTCCACGTGTGTATATGCGCAGTTTAGCAACGCGTCAATCTAATTTAGCATTATCAAAATATGTAAGCGAAGCAGTACAAGTTTTAAAAGCAGCAGAATTTGATTTAATTATTTTGGAAACTTCAGGAATAGGGCAATCGGATACAGAAATAATGGAGCATAGTGATGTTGCTCTGTATGTTATGACACCCGAGTTTGGAGCCGCAACACAGTTAGAAAAAATAGACATGCTGGATTTTGCAGACCTTGTTGCTATAAATAAATTCGATAAGAGGGGATCTTTGGATGCTTTGAGGGATGTGAAAAAGCAATATATGCGAAATAATAACCTTTGGGACATTCCTCAGGATGAGTTGCCTGTTTATGGAACAATAGCCTCTCAATTTAATGATCCAGGAATGAATACCTTATATAAGGCGGTTATGGATAAGTTGGTTGAAAAAACAGAATCGGAATTAAAATCGGGGTTTCATATTTCTGACCAAATGAGTGAGAAGGTTTTTGTAATCCCCCCATCAAGAACTCGCTATTTATCGGAGATCGCAGAAAATAATCGCGCTTACGATAAAACCGTTAATGTACAAGTAAGCGTTGCTCAAAAGTTATACGGGATATATAAAACGATAGGATCGGTTATTAATGTCACGTCAAATACAATTGAACATTCTTTTATAGGAAAACAGGGATTGAATGAGGAGGTGATCTTACAGCAGGTAAATAATGAAGAAGATAAGCTTTTGGTTAATTTACTGATTAAAGAATTTGATCGTGTAAAGTTAAACTTAGACCCATACAACTGGGAGGTCATTACAGGCTGGTCTAATAAATTAGAAAAATATAAAAACCCGATCTATTCGTTTAAGGTTAGAGATAAGGAAATAAAAATAGAAACTCATACAGAATCGTTATCACATATCGATATTCCTAAAGTCGCATTACCCAAATATGAAGCATGGGGAGATATTTTACGATGGAACTTACAAGAGAATGTGCCAGGGGAATTTCCATATGCTTCAGGACTATATCCTTTTAAAAGAACAGGAGAAGACCCTGCACGAATGTTTGCAGGAGAAGGAGGACCAGAACGAACCAATAGACGGTTTCATTATGTAAGTGCAGGACTACCAGCAAAACGTTTGTCTACAGCTTTTGATAGCGTAACATTGTATGGGAATGATCCCGATCGTAGACCAGATATTTATGGGAAAATAGGAAATGCAGGGGTATCTATTTGTTGCTTGGATGATGCAAAAAAACTGTATTCAGGATTTAATCTGGCTCATGTAATGACTTCTGTTAGTATGACTATAAATGGCCCCGCTCCGATGTTGTTGGGCTTTTTTATGAATGCAGCAATAGATCAGCAATGTGAGATTTATATTAAAGAAAATGGGCTAGAAAAAGAAGTTGAAGCAAAAATAGCAACGCTTTATAAAAATAAAGAACGTCCTACTTATAATGGTAAATTGCCAGAAAGTAACGATGGTTTAGGATTAATGTTATTGGGAGTTACTGGAGATCAGGTATTACCCGAAGCTATTTATTTAGATATAAAAACAAAGACCATAGCGCAAGTTCGTGGTACAATTCAGGCTGATATACTAAAAGAAGATCAAGCGCAGAATACCTGTATTTTTTCAACAGAATTTGCATTGCGTTTAATGGGAGACGTACAGGAGTATTTTATAGATAATAACGTTAGAAATTTCTATTCTGTATCTATCTCAGGATATCATATAGCAGAAGCAGGAGCCAATCCAATAACACAATTAGCATTAACATTATCTAATGGATTTACTTATGTTGAGTATTATTTGTCTAGAGGGATGGATATTAATAAGTTTGGACCAAACTTGTCGTTTTTCTTCTCTAATGGGATTGATCCAGAATATGCTGTTATAGGCCGAGTGGCTCGTAAAATATGGGCAAAAGCATTAAAAAATAAATATGGTGCTAATTCAAGAGCGCAAATGTTGAAATATCATATTCAAACCTCAGGACGTAGTTTACATGCTCAGGAAATTGATTTTAATGATATTCGTACTACGCTTCAAGCCTTATATGCGATTTACGATAATTGTAATTCGTTGCATACTAATGCGTATGATGAAGCGATTACGACTCCTACTGAAGAATCTGTACGTAGGGCAATGGCAATTCAATTAATTATAAATAAGGAACTTGGGTTAGCAAAGAATGAAAACCCAATTCAAGGTTCTTTTATAATAGAAGAGTTAACCGATTTAGTGGAAGAGGCAGTCTTGAAAGAATTTGATCGTATTACAGAAAGAGGCGGGGTTTTAGGAGCTATGGAAACGATGTATCAGCGTAGTAAAATTCAAGAAGAGAGCTTGTATTATGAAACTCTTAAGCATAATGGCGATTTTCCAATCGTTGGAGTTAATACCTTTTTAAGTAGTAAAGGCTCGCCTACCGTAGTACCAAAAGAGGTTATTCGTGCGACTGAAGAAGAGAAAGTATTTCAAATTAAAACATTAGAGAATCTACATAAAGCTAACGATACTAAAGCTCTATTGCGAGAGCTTCAACACAAAGCTATTAATAATGAAAATATTTTCGAGGCTTTAATGGATGTTTGTAAGGTCTGTTCGTTAGGTGAGATTACTTCAGCTTTATTTGAAGTAGGAGGGCAATACCGTAGGAATATGTAACGAATCTATATGCATAAGTAAATAAAAAAAGATCAATGTCAGTTGATCTTTTTTTATTTAGAAAGTAACTAGATGTTTTTCTATTTTTGCAGGTAATTAATAACTATAAAAACTGTTTGAATATGAATTTCAAAATTCCCCTTTTACTAGCATTCCTTTGTATAGGAATTAATACTTATGCGCAACAGTCCCGTACCTGTGGAACGACTGCATTTATGGAGCAGCAATTAAATAATCCAGAATTTAGAGCTAAGTATGAAGCTCGTCAAGCGGCATTTCAAGAAAACCGTCTTAATAATTCGGCTTTAAAAAAGAGAAGAGCAACCATAGAAATCCCCGTTGCAATGCACTTCGTTGCAGGAAATGAAGCTAATAGAGCTTGTTTGGAAGCCTTTGCACAAGGACAAGTAGATGTTTTAAATGCGGACTTTAGAGGTGAAAACGCAGATATTTCTCAATGGGGAGCTGCAAGTACTCATTATCCAGGAGTTAACACTGGAGCGTTAGATGTTCAGTTTGTAATAGCAACACAAAATCACCCAGCAAATACAGATAATGATTTAGTTGAAGGAGGTAAAGCTGTTACGATAGGTTATAACTTTGGAGGTGGTACAGATAACGATCCTAAATGGGCAGGTTATATGAATTTTGTAATAAAAGACATTGCTAACGATGTTTTAGGGTATTCACCTCTTGGCGGAAGTCCAGCTAATGGTGCGGCAGTTGTAATGGCTCCTTTTGCTTTTGGATCTGGAGCAGGGTGTGCGGGTTATGTTCCTAATGCGCCTTATAATTTAGGCCGTACAGTAACACATGAATTGGGACATTTTTTTAATTTAGACCACCCCTGGGGTGGAGATGGAGGTTGTAACTTAGATGATGGTGTTGCAGATACTCCTAATATTAGTACTTCTACAGGCGGTTGTCCAGTTGCTGGTAGTGTATTAATGTGTGGTAACAAGTCCTTAACTATGAATTTTATGGATTATGTGAATGATGCTTGTATGTTTATGCTTACTGAGGGGCAAACGAATAGAGCATTAACATACTTGGAAATTATAGAGAGTCAATTCAATACAAATGTTTTGAGTGTTAATGAATTTAAAGCCGATAATGGATTTGCAATATTCCCTAACCCTGTAAGTAATGAGTTAACTATACAGTCTACTAAAAATAATCGTTTAAAAGACGGTACCATTCAGTTGTTTGATATGTTGGGGCGGAACGTTAGAAGCGAAACGTTTAATACTGCATTAGAATCTCAAAATTTAGATATTAGTGGTTTAAATGAAGGGTTATATATTCTAAAGTTTAAATCTGAAAATTTCTCAATAGCTAAACGGATAGTGGTAAAGCGAAATTAATTATAAAATAACAAATAATAATTCTATGTAAATAGAATATCTTTTTTGAAAAGAAAGGCCTTTTACTAATAAATGTAAAAGTTTTTTTTTATTAGTAGAAGTTTGATAGAATTACTAAACGAATTAACGAGAAAATAGAGCGTATAAAAAAACTGAAACGATTAAGTTTCAGTTTTTTTATATCTAATTTAATGTAGCGTATTAATCCTCAACCAATACCCATTCTCCTTTTGATATTAGAGGTTCGGCTTGTTTGTACTTTACAGTTTTGTTTTCACCGCTTATAACGTGTTTTATAGTCACGCGATCATTACGACCAATTTTAGGTTGATCACGAACAATGGTTTCTACAATCTGTTGTTGCTGTTGAGTGTTGCTAGCGGCTCTATTTTGAGACGAGCGTTCATCTAGATTAGGAATGTCTTCTTTTTGAGTTTGTAAATTTTCTTTGTTACGCACTTGCCTTGCTTCACTAATATTACCAGTGTTTTCATTAGGTAACTCTCCTTTAAACAAAAATGAGATTACATCTTTATTCACCTGATCTATCATTCCTTTAAACAATTCAAAAGCTTCAAATTTGTAAATTAATAAAGGATCCTTTTGCTCATGAACGGCTAATTGTACCGATTGTTTTAATTCATCCATCTTGCGAAGATGTGTTTTCCAAGCATCATCAATAATGGCGAGTGTAATATTCTTTTCAAAGTCTGTTACTAATTCTTTTCCTTTAGATTCGTATGCTTTCTCAAGGTCTGTAACCACTTGTAATGTTTTTTTACCATCTGTAAAAGGAACAACAATACGCTTGTATTTATCGCCTTGAGTCTCATAAACATCTTTAATTACAGGAAAGGCAACTTCAGCATTACGTTCCATTTTAGCTTTGTAATGGTCGAAAGCCGATTTGTATACTTTTTGAGCAATATCTGTTGGAGATAATTTGTTGAAATCTGCTTCAGAAATTGGAGAAGACATGGAGAAATAACGAATTAATTCGAATTCAAAATTCTTATAATCATTAGCGGCCTTATTTGTATCTGCAATCCCTTCCGAGGTATCATAAATCATATTAGCTAAATCTACACGAAGGCGTTCTCCAAACAATGCGTGGTGACGACGTTTGTAAACAACTTCACGCTGCGAGTTCATAACATCATCATACTCTAATAAACGTTTACGTACGCCAAAGTTGTTTTCTTCTACTTTTTTCTGAGCACGTTCTATAGATTTAGAAATCATAGAATGTTGAATAACTTCACCTTCTTTGAGTCCCATTTTATCCATCATTTTGGCAATTCGTTCACTACCAAATAAACGCATAAGGTTGTCCTCTAAGGAAACGTAAAACTGAGAACTTCCTGGATCTCCTTGACGGCCAGAACGCCCTCTTAGCTGTCTGTCTACACGACGCGAATCATGACGTTCTGTACCAACAATAGCTAATCCTCCTGCGGCTTTAACAGCGTCGCTTAGTTTAATATCGGTACCACGACCCGCCATATTTGTAGCAATGGTTACTTGCCCTGGTTGTCCTGCTTCTGCAACAATATCGGCTTCTTTTTTGTGTAATTTGGCATTTAAGACGTTATGTGGTACTTTTCTAATCGATAGCATCTTACCTAGTAACTCAGAGATTTCTACATTGGTGGTTCCAATTAAAACGGGACGTCCTTCTTGAGATAATCGGGTTACTTCATCAATTACAGCATTGTATTTTTCACGTTTTGTTTTGTATACTAAATCCTCTCTATCATGACGCGCAATTGGTCTGTTAGTAGGAATCTCTACAACATCTAATTCGTAAATTTCCCAAAGCTCACCTGCCTCTGTTACCGCTGTACCTGTCATTCCTGATAATTTACGGTACATTCTAAAGAAGTTTTGAAGGGTTACTGTAGCAAAGGTTTGTGTAGCATCTTCAATTTTTACATTTTCTTTAGCTTCAATCGCTTGGTGTAATCCATCACTATAGCGACGGCCATCCATAATACGACCAGTTTGTTCATCTACAATCATTACCTTATTGTCCATAACAACATATTGGTTGTCTTTTTCAAATAAGGCATATGCTTTAAGCAGTTGGTTTAAGGTATGAATACGCTCGGACTTAATACCAAAGTCTCTAAATAAATCTTCTTTTAAATCGGCTTCTTCTTCAGAGGATAACCCTTGGGCTTCAATTTTTGAGATTTCAAGGCCTATTTCTGGCATGACAAAGAAGTTAGGATCGTCTTTTCCTGAAAGAAAGTCAATACCTTTGTCTGTTAATTCAATTTGATTATTCTTTTCTTCAATAACATAGTAGAGGTCTTCATCTACCTTTGGCATTTCTCTATTGTTATCTTGCATATAGAAGTTTTCTGTCTTCTGTAGCAATTGTTTTATGCCTTCTTCACTTAAGAATTTGATTAGGGCTTTATTTTTTGGAATACCTCTATAGACACGTAGTAGTTTAAAAGCGCCGTCTTTGGTATCTCCATCGGCTATTAATTTTTTAGCTTCTACGAGTACTTGTGTGAGGTGTTTACGCTGCACAGAAACAATATTATCTACCTTAGGTTTTAATTCTGTAAACTCATGTCGGTCTCCTTGCGGGATTGGACCAGAAATAATTAAAGGAGTTCTAGCATCATCTACTAATACGGAATCAACCTCATCTACAATGGCATAGTGGTGTGGGCGTTGTACGAGGTCTTCTGGGGAATTTGACATGTTATCTCGTAGATAATCGAAACCAAATTCATTGTTTGTTCCGTAAGTAATATCTGCATTATATGCTTTACGACGCGCATCACTATTGGGTTGGTGGTAATCGATACAATCGATACTCATGCCATGAAACTGAAATATAGGCGCCATCCATGCACTATCACGTTTCGCAAGATAATCGTTTACCGTTACTAGGTGCACTCCTTTTTCTGCTAAGGCATTTAAATACACGGGTAGGGTGGCTACTAATGTTTTTCCTTCCCCTGTTTGCATTTCTGCGATCTTACCTTGATGCATAGCAACACCACCAATAAGTTGTACATCATAATGGATCATATCCCAAGTAATGGCTTTTCCTGCGGCATCCCATGAATTGGCCCAAATGGCTTTATCTTCATTTAGAGTAACATAACCATTGTTACCCGATATTTCTCTATCAAAAGCGGTTGCAGTTACAGTAATTTCGGTATTGTTTGTAAAGCGTTTTGCCGTTTCTTTTACAACGGCAAAGGCTTCTGGTAAAATATCGTTTAAAGTGTTTTCAACGGCTTTATAAGATTCGTCTTCTATTTTATCAATTTCTTGGTAGATATCTTCACGTCTGTCAATATCCTCTGTAGTATTGGCTTCTTTAAGAAGGGTTTCTTTTTTGTCGTTGAAGGGTTTGCGTGTTTCTGCAATGATTGCTTTGAATTCGATAGTTTTAGCTCTTAAATCGTCATGAGATAAGGATTCTAAAGCGGCTTCAAAGGTTTTAATTTTATCTACTATAGGCGAGATGGCTTTTACATCTTGTTTAGACTTATCTCCAACAAAGACCTTTAGTATAGAATTTAAAAAATCCATAATTTTATATGTTATTAAGTTTTACATCGTTTTCTATAACACGTTGAGAAGACGATGTTTTTATTGTTATACACCGGGAGTTGAAGCCGATAATTATTTTAATGGTTTAACCACCTTTTTTTTAGGTGGTTAAAGATACGTTTTGTTCTTGTGCTTATCTATAGAATAATGCACAAAAAAAGCCTCTAATAGAGACTTTTTTTCTTTGTTTTAATAATATTAATACTCATCCTCATTCCAGAGGTAGTCTTCATCTGTAGGGTAATCAGGCCAAATCTCTTCAATGGAATCATAGGAATCTCCTTCATCTTCAATAGCCTGTAAATTTTCGGTTACTTCCAGAGGAGCCCCAGTTCTAATAGCATAATCTATAAGCTCGTCTTTGGTAGCTGGCCAAGGTGCATCACTTAAATGAGATGCTAATTCTAAAGTCCAATACATTTTTTAATGGTTTAATTTTTTGCAAAAATAAATTTTTAGTTTAAATAGTCAATAAAAAAGTGAATTATTTTGTCAATAATAAAAAAGAACGTCTTTTTTTCACTGAAATGATTTTAAACAAATCTTTTATCGTGATTATTTAATCACAGTTAGAAATACAGTATTAATGTTTTTTAGGAATCCACTTTACTTCATCTGCTTGTAGGTCAAATGACAACTTTCGTGCCAATACAAAGAGGTAGTCAGAAAGGCGGTTTAAATAGGTAAGCGCTTCAGGTAAGAAAGGATCTAACTCATAGAGAGCAGAGGCCAAGCGCTCACTACGGCGGCAAACACAGCGTGCGATGTGACAGAATGACACTGTTTGGTGACCGCCAGGGAGAACAAAATGCGTCATAGGCGGTAAGGCCTCATTCATAAGGTCTATTTCCTGTTCTAACATAGTAATGTCCTCGGTAGCTATTTTATTAATATTTAATCGTTCTTTTCCATTTTTTAAAACCATTTTTTCTGGATCGGTTGCTAAAATGGCTCCTACTGTAAATAGTTTGTCTTGAATTGTTATTAAAATATCCTTGTAAAGCGGGTTAATATCCTGATCACGAATTAAGCCTATATGTGAATTTAACTCATCTATTGTGCCATAGCTATCAATACGGATATGGTGTTTGGGTACTCTGGTTCCCCCAAACAAAGCAGTGGTGCCTTTGTCTCCTGTTTTAGTGTATACTTTCATTTCTAAAAAGTTATGAGTTTTAAGTGTGATTAGTTGAATTTGTTATTATTTAAATAAACAAAAAAGTAGCCAATTAGCAAAGCTATTATCAACCAAAAAAGATGCATGTGTTTAAACGGGGTATTGTTGTTTTAGATTTTATGATATGTTTTAAAGAGAATACGAAAATAGAGAACCACATTAAGCTCTTATTATAAAGTGTTCTTTGGCTTGTTGTTTCCTAAAGAACACGATACCCCAGAAAAAAGTGTCTATGGTTACAGTTACTTTTGGATGTTGTTTTATCGTTTCCCAAGCTTCGGTCATTCCTTTTGACCAATAAATATCATCAAAAATAAAAACAGAATTATTATGAGCCTTTTCTAAGAGTGTTTCAAAGTAATTAAGAGTGGCTTTCTTTTGGTGATTGCCATCAAAATAGACTAAGTCATAACTGCTTGAAGGTAATGTTTTTATAATGTCGTTAAAATTTCCTGTTAGAACATCAATATTTTTTAAATCAAATTGTTTGAATGTATTTGATGAAAACCCAGAGATATTGGGGCAGCCTTCTATGGTTGTGATTTTTGCATTGGTATTCCCTAGATGCATAGCATGTGTTGCAATTCCCATAGATGTTCCCAATTCTAGTATGTCTTTAAACTTGAAGTAGGACACTAAACGGTAAAACAATTTAGCACGATGCATTGTTGTACCAGCGTTTTTAGCAATGTTAGAAATAATACGTGTGTTACTTTGCATTACCTGAGAGCCAGCGCCAAGGTCCATAACTTCTATGGGATTACTATTAGATAATAAGTGTTTGTTATATGCTTTTAATTTACTGTAAGCATTATGATTTGTTTTATCATAAAAACATTTAGTAACTAAGTCAAAAACAAACGGGGATTGTACACCGTGTTCATTTTTGGACTTTAACCAAAACTTAATGTAGGGAATTATTAGTTTTCTCATATTATGCCTCCATTTTTTCCGATAATTCTAGCCAACGCATTTCTTTTTCTTCAATAGTATCTATAATAGTTTGTAATTCATTAGATAATGTATTGATCTCATCGGGAGTTAAATCGGGGTTAAGGAACTTTTTTTCTAATTCTGATTTGTTAAATTCTAAACTCTTTATTTTACTTTCTATGTTCTTGTATTCTTTTTGTTCGTTATATGAAAGTTTGGCGTTGTCGTCTTTTTTCCAATTACTTTTTTCTTTTTTAATGTTTTTGGTTTCTGTAATAACAGGTTTACTATCATCATATGCTCTAAAATCACTATAGTTTCCAGGGAAATCTTCAATAATTCCTTGGCCTCTAAAAACAAATAAATGATCTACAATTTTATCCATAAAATACCTGTCGTGAGACACTACAATTAAACATCCAGGGAAATCTAGTAAGAAATTTTCAAGGACATTTAACGTTACAATGTCTAAATCATTTGTCGGTTCATCTAATATTAAGAAATTAGGGTTTTGAATTAAAACGGTACATAAATACAATCGTTTGCGTTCACCTCCACTTAATTTCTCGACAAAATCATATTGTTTCTTTCTATCGAACAAAAAGCGTTCCAATAATTGCTGAGCACTTATTTGACGCCCTTTTTTTAGAGGAATGTAATCGCCAAATTCCCTAACAACGTCTATCACTTTTTGATTAGGTTTCGGGCTTATTCCTGCTTGTGTATAGTAACCTAACTTAACCGTTTCGCCTATTACAACTTTACCAGAATCAGGTTGTGTGGTTTGTGTTAAAACATTTAAAAACGTAGACTTTCCTGTTCCATTTTTTCCAATAATACCTGCGCGCTCTCCTTTTTGGAACATATATTCGAATTGGTCCAGAATAATTTTGTCGTTATAAGCTTTGGAAACTTTTTTTAGTTCAAGGATTTTACTGCCTAAACGCTCCATATTAAGTTCTAACTGTACTTCATGGTCATTTCTGCGTTGATGTGCTCTGTGTTTAATATCTGCAAAATCGTCTATTCTGGATTTTGATTTGGTGGTTCTGGCCTTGGGTTGGCGGCGCATCCAGGTGAGCTCTTTTTTGTATAACTGTTTGGCTTTATTAGTTTCTACTTCTGTTTGTGTAATTCTTGCTTCTTTTTTTTCTAGGTAATACGAATAGTTTCCTTTGTATGTATATAATTTACCATGATCTAACTCTATAATTTCATTGCATACACGTTCTAAAAAATAACGGTCATGCGTAACCATAAAGAGTGTAATGTTTTCTTTTGCAAAAAAAGTTTCGAGCCACTCTATCATTTCTAGATCCAAATGGTTAGTGGGCTCATCGAGAATTAATAGGTCTGGCTTATTTATTAAAGCATTGGCAAGCGATAAACGTTTTTTTTGACCACCAGATAAAGCGCTTACTTTTTGAGTTAGATTTTCAAGTTTTAATTTGAAAAGTATCTGTTTATATTGTGTTTCAAAATCCCAAGCATTATGTAAATCCATGTCTTCGAAGGCTTTTTGATAAATGTCTTCTTCTTCTGGATTTAAAATAGCAGCCTCATAGCGTTTAATAACCTTTAGGATTTCGCTATCGGAGCTAAAAATAGTGTCTTCTATAGTGAGGTTGCCATCTAAATATGGTTCTTGTGGGAGAAAGGAAACTTTAATGTCTTTCCTAAATACTACTTGCCCAGCATCTGGAGCATCCAATTTTGCTAAAATATTTAAAATAGATGTTTTTCCTGTACCATTCTTAGCAACAAAAGCTATTTTTTGCCCTTTATGGATACTAAATGAAAGGTCTTTAAAAAGTGTTAACTCTCCATAAGACTTTGCGATATTTTCAACGGTTAAATAATTCAATAGTTCAATTTTTTACAAATAACGGATAAAAAACCAAAAAACCCGACAAAAGTTTTATTCTTCACGATGAAAGGCTATATTTGCGGTTAATCTATTCGCTTAAAATGAAGCAGTTTTTGTTTGTTATTACTTTGGTAATCAGTGTTTTGTGTTTTTCATGCATAACCAATAAAGACCTTGTGTATCTTCAAGATAATGAAGGCGTTGTAAACGATTCTCTTTTAATACGCGAACTATCTAACCCTTATAGAGTTCAAATTAATGATATTTTGAGTGTAAATGTAAAGGCTATAGATGACGATGTTAAAAAATTAGTGTCTTTATTTAACCCTGTAGAGAAAGTTGGCGAGACTAAAGGGCAAGAGAATCTTTATTTTAATGGATTTACTGTTGATTTACATGGAAATATAGCGTTTCCTATTTTGGGGGATGTCAATGTTTTAGGGTTTACAATAGATGAAGTCGAAGCCAAGGTGAAAAAGGAAATACTAACCAAGTATTTAAAAGAAACGACCCAGATATTTGTGTCTGTTAAGTTAGCGGGTTTGCGTTATACAGTAACAGGAGAGGTGCAAGGCGCTGGGGTTTTTACATTATTTCAAGACCGTGTTAATATTATAGAGGCTTTGGCAAATGCTGGAGATATAAAGAACACAGGAGATAGAAAAGATGTATTGGTTGTTAGGCAGTACCCACAAGGACAAAAAATACACCATATTGATTTAACAGATGTAACCGCTTTGCAATCCCCATACTATTACATACAATCTAATGATATGATTTTAGTAAAGCCATTAAAACGTAAATCGTTGGGAGGTGGCGAAACAGCTGCTCAAACTTTAACGACGATAGCATCTATATTTTCTGTATTGGTCTCTACATATTTTTTAGCTAAAAACTTATAAGTGTCTGTTTATGAATGATGAGTTCGAAATTTCAGAATCACAATCTGCATTTAATATAAAAGCTTTTTTGTTTAAATCCTTGAGCTATTGGAAGTTGTTTGTGCTGTGTATTGGTATTGGTATTTTTATTGTTTACCAGCAAAATATAAGGACACAACAATCTTATCGGTTAAGTACACAAATATCGGTAGAGGATGATAAGAATCCTTTATTTACTTCTAATACAAGTTTAACATTTAATTGGGGAGGTGTTTCTGGTAAAGTAAAAACAATCATAACGAATTTAAAGTCTAGATCTAATCATGAAAAAGTTGTAGATAATCTTAAATTTTACATTGGTTATTTAAAGGAATCCCGGTTTAGGAAAGACGACATTTATAAAGCTTCGCCATTTAGATTCAGTCTAGCCGCAGGGGAATATCAAGTGATTAATTACCCTATTAAGATTACTTTTTTAGCGGATAATAAATATAAATTAAATGTTGATTTCTCATCCAATTTAATGCCTGCGCAAAATTATACAACAAAAGCGAAGAAAACAATAGATGTTAGTATTGGAGAGCAGTCCTATACCTATACTTTAGGAGAGTATATTGACTTACCATTTATAAAAGGAACTCTGGATTTGAAAAAAAATAGAGGGGTCAATGCTGGTGACGAGTATTTTATTCAATTCAATAATTTTGATGGTGTTGTTGGGCATTATCGGGACCGATTGTCTATTGAAAACCCTAGGAATTCTGCTATTTTAAATTTAAGCCTAAAAGGGGTGAACAAAGCTAAGATTGTAGATTATTTGAATGAGACTGTTCGTTTGGTAAGTGAAAATCAATTAGATAGAAAGAATCAGTTTGTAACCAATACTATTAATTTTATCGATGAGCAATTAGATCGGGTCAAAGCAGATTTGACATTAAATGCGGATTCTTTAAATAATTATAGAGAGAAAAATAAAATTTATAATTTAGATGAGGAAAGTATTCTTTTGGGGGCTAAACTATCTGAACTTGAATTGGAAAAAGATAATGTTAATAGAAAATTAGCGTATTATGAAAGTTTAAAAACCTATCTAGAAACGAGTAAAAGTTTTACAGATGTACCAGCGCCTTCAATAGCAGGTGTAGACGATGTAAATATCTTAACTAATATTTCTAATATAAATGCATTGTCTGTGCAAAAGGCTAAATATGGATCTACAGTTAGAAGTGATGCTTCCATTTTTAGGGATTTAGATAGACAGATAGAAGGGATTAAAACGGTGTTACTAGAAAACATTAGCTCTGCAACAAATGGGTTGAAGCGTGAATTGAAATTGACAGCTTCTAAAATAGGGCAAACAGAATCTAAATTTAGTAAGCTTCCTAAAAATGAGCAAAAACTATTAAACATAAAACGGCAATATACATTAAATGAAGAGAATTATAATGTGTATTTAGCAAAACGAAGTGAAGCAAATATAATTAAAGCAGCTAACGTTTCAGATATATTAGTTATCGATCCTGCAAAAGATACGGAAGGAAAAGCTATTGATTTAAAATTAAGTTCCCGTTATATATTTGCTATTATAGGTGGTTTTATGCCGCCATTATTACTAGCATTTTTAATTACTTTTTTAGACACAAAACTTCATAACCCCCAAGATTTAGAAACCCTTTCAACAATTCCTTTACTAGGGGTTGTGGGTAAGAATATAATAGACAATAGTCTCGTTGTGCATACGAAACCAAAATCGACTATAGCTGAAGCTTTTAGGGCTATTAGGTCTAGTTTGCAATATATGTACAAAAAGCATAATTTGGATGGAACAAAAACAGTAATGCTTACTTCTTCTGTAAGTGGAGAAGGTAAAACATTTTGTTCAATAAATATAGCTACAGTCTTTGCTTTAAGCGGGAAAAAGACAGTGTTAGTTGGGTTGGATTTAAGAAAACCAAAGATTTTTGGAGATTTTGATGTTAAAAATGAAGTTGGAGCAGTTAATTATTTAATTGGGCAAAAAAAAATAAATGAAGTCATTCAGCAAACTAAAATAACTAATTTAGATGTTATTACATCAGGGCCAATTCCTCCAAATCCATCAGAGTTACTTATAGGAGAAACAATGGGGGCTTTTATGGCAGAATTAAAGGAAAAATATGATTATATTGTTTTAGATACACCACCATTAGGTTTAGTCTCAGATGCTTTAGAGCTTATGGATTATGTAGATGCATCGCTTTATGTTGTACGACAAGACTATACAAAAAAAGGCATGTTAACTCTGGTTAATGATAAATATAAAAAAGAGGAGATTCGTAATTTAAGCTTTATATACAATTATTACGATCAAAAAGGAAAATACGGTTATGGTTATGGCTACGGTTATGGCTATGGTTACGGTTATGGCGCTTATGGTAATGGATATCATGAGAATGAAAAGGAACAGAAATCGTTATTATTGCGTTTAAAATCTATTTTTAAAATAGGGTAATTTTTAATACAAAGTAAAATGTACCATAATGTAAATGTATCAGAATTAAGCTTTCTAATAACGGGAGGTGCTGGGTTTATAGGATCTAATATAGTTGAATATCTTTTAAATTCAGGAGCCGGTAAAGTTAGAGTATTAGATAATTTTTCTAATGGTTATAAGGCTAATATAGCGCCCTATATGTCACATTCTAATTTTGAACTTATAGAAGGAGATATTAGAGATTTAAAAACCTGTATTGATGCAATGAAAGGAATAGACTATGTGAGCCACCAGGCAGCATTAGGTTCTGTGCCACGCTCTATAAGTGATCCCGCAACTACCAATGCAGTAAATATTTCAGGGTTTTTGAATATGATGATTGCATTAAAAGAGAGTACTACGGTAAAACGAATGGTTTACGCTGCATCAAGTTCTACTTATGGAGATAGTAAAAGCCTACCTAAAATAGAAACGGTTATCGGCAAGCCTTTGTCTCCATATGCTATTACAAAATACGTCAACGAATTGTATGCAGATGTCTTTGGTAAAACATATAATACAGATGTTATTGGGTTGCGCTATTTTAATATTTTTGGTCCTAAACAAAGTCCCAAAGGGGCTTACGCTGCTGTTATTCCATTGTTTATGGAAGCTATAAGAAAAGGAGAGCCTGCTACAATAAATGGAGATGGAGAGCAAACCAGAGATTTTACGTATGTAGAGAATGCTGTTCAAGCAAATATTAAAAGTTTTTTTGCTTCTAAAGGTGCTGGAAATCAAGTATACAATATCGCGTGCAATGAGCGTATAAGTGTAAACTATTTATGGACTGTTTTAAATGCATCAGCTAAAAAAAATATAGAACCAATTTATGGGCCTAGTAGAATGGGAGATGTTAGAGACTCTTTAGCTAATATCGATAAAGCCATACAGCAGTTGGGATACAATCCAGAGTTTTCGGTTCGAGAAGGCTTGATAAAAACATGGGATTACTTTAAAAAGAATACAATTGAGTAAAAAAATAACTAACGATTGGTTGTATACCATTTCTCCAAAACAGAAAATGGTTGATTTAAATTTTAACGAAATTTGGCGTTACCGTGATTTATTATTTCTGTTTGTAAAGCGCGACGTTATAACCTTGTATAAACAAACCGTTTTAGGGCCTTTATGGTATCTTATTCAACCGTTATTCACCTCCCTTATATTTACTCTAATTTTTAATAATATTGCAGATATTAAAACAGGAGATGGTATGCCGCCGTTCTTATTTAATTTAGCAGGAATAACCTCATGGAATTATTTTAGCGAATGCTTAAAAGGGACAAGTGATACGTTTAAAAAAAATCAAAATATTTTTGGAAAGGTCTATTTTCCAAGGGTAATTATGCCAATGTCTATAGTGTTTTCTAATTTAATCAAGTTTGGAATTCAACTGTTGGTATTTGTTAGTTTTTACATTTATTTTATCTTTTTTACAAGACAAGGTGGTAGTATACAACCGCAATTAGCACTCGTGTTATTACCTGTTTTAGTTCTATTAATGGGACTATTAGGTTTAGGATTTGGTATGGTCATTTCTTCTATGACTACAAAATATAGAGATCTAACATTTTTGGTCACTTTTGGAGTGCAATTATTAATGTATGGGTCTGCAGTGATGTATCCTATAGAATTAATAAGAAAAAAAGTTGAAGAAGCTGTAATTCCCGAATTTGTGGGATTTTTTATAGAATATAACCCGATGACTACAATTGTAGAATTGTTTAGATATATGACACTTGGAGTTGGCGATTTCTCTATAAATAAGTTTCTATATGCGAGCATTATAAGTGTTATAATCTTTTTAATAGGACTCGTTGTTTTTAATAAAACAGAAAAAAGCTTTATAGATACTATATAATGGAAAACAATATTATTTTAAAAGCCGAAAATATTTCTAAACAATACCGATTAGGTGTTGTTGGTACAGGTACCATTAGCCATGATTTAAACCGTTGGTGGAATAAAATAAGAGGTAAAGAAGACCCCTATTTAAAAGTCGGGGAACGTAATGACCGTAGTAAGAAAGGAAAATCTGATTATGTATGGGCTTTAAAGAATATTAATTTTGAAGTCGAAAAAGGTGGAGTCTTAGGTATTATTGGTAAAAATGGAGCAGGAAAGTCTACACTTTTAAAAATACTATCTAAAGTTACTGGTCCCACAACAGGAGCAATAAAAACCAAAGGACGTATCGCTTCTTTATTGGAAGTAGGAACAGGGTTTCATAGTGAAATGACGGGGCGCGAAAATGTGTTTTTAAATGGAGCTATTTTGGGAATGACCAAAAAAGAGGTGCGTTCAAAAATAGAGGAAATTATAGCTTTTTCAGGGTGTGAACGTTATATAGATACACCTGTTAAGCGGTATTCTTCAGGAATGACGGTCCGTTTGGCATTTGCTGTAGCCGCTTTTTTAGAGCCTGAAATATTGGTTATCGATGAGGTATTGGCTGTAGGTGATGTGGAATTTCAAAAGAAGGCTATAGGTAAGATGCAAGATATTTCTAGAGGGCAAGGTCGTACTGTTTTATTTGTAAGTCATAATATGGCAGCAGTAAAAAGTTTATGTACTAAAGGGATTGTATTAGAAAATGGCGAAGTAAGTTTTTATGGGAGTTCTGAAGCAGCAGTTAATCATTATTTAAAGAGTAATAGTTTTCAAAACACAGGGCAGTTAGATTTTGGGAAAAAAGAAAAGTCTGCGTATATAAGAAAAGTCGAAATCTTAAATAAAGAAAAAATACATTCGAGTAGTTTATTAATGGGGGAGCCATTACTAATAAAGATAAGTATTAGTAGTTTTAGAAAAATGGAACGGGTTCGAATTACGTTTATTATAAAAACAATAAATGGTACTAAAGCTGCGATATTAAGATCTAATGAGATGACAGCTCGTATTTTTTCAGTAACGAATGATTTTAAAATGCAAGTTGCGATTCCAAATCTAAGGTTAATGCCTGGAAGCTATTTGTTAACGTTACAGTTAGCGGAAAATAATGATACATTGGAAATACTAGAAGAATGTATGTCTTTTAGTGTTTTAGAAAATGATATATACGGAACAGGGAGAATCCCATTGGGCGTGAATATTGTAACCTATTTAGATGGTAAATGGGAATTAGAACAAAACGGAAAAATAATTCAAGATTAAAGGAAGGTATATCTAAAAAATGAATGTTTAAAACCGTTTTTAAATATAGAATGAGACTCTATTTTTAATGTATACACAAAAAAAAATAAAAGAAATAATTCTTAGTTTAGAACAAAAATACCCTGTTGATGCATGGGCTGTAAACGGAATTGATATTTGGCCATATATCCGAATAAAACTGTATATTCATTTTTTGGTTTTAATGAATGGAGACTCATTAAAAGTGAAAAATGAGCGAACGCAAGTCTCTAAAAAAAAGAAAACGGGGTTTTATTTTTTAAAAAAAGGGCGCGAATTAATAATGGCGCACTTAAATTTGATTCGTTTTTTTTTAAAATTGAAACAAAAGAAAATTATTTTTTTTGGTTCGCATTTTCATCGGGTGTTCCAAAACGGAGTTTATTTTAATAGATTTTATGATTCAATGGTTGCGCATCATAAATTAGAAAATGAGATCTATACAATAGAGTATCAAAGGATAGAAAGTCCTCTGTATAATGAGAAATCTATTATTCCTTTAAATAAGTATTTAGGAGATTATAAGCTTGTAAATAAGGTGCTTTCTAAATTAAGACAGCATGCAACTGTAAAAAACCTCAGGGATTATCATTTGTTTTATCAAGAACTAAGCTTATATAATGTAAAGTTAGATGTTTTAAAAATATCTGAAAGCGATATTGTAAAATGGAGTGATAAAATAGTAATTAGTCAGAAATTTTTTAAAAAGATGTATCGTCATATAAAACCATCTAAAATTATATTTTTGGGTTACTATGGTTATGATGATTTATATGGCGCTTTAATCGCTGCAAATAAATTAAATATAAAAACAATAGATTTTCAACATGGGCCACAAGCCAATGTTCATTTAGCCTTTTCAAGTTGGAATAAAATACCTGAAAACGGATATAATACAATGCCTATAGAATTTTGGCATTGGGATGAAGAATCAAAAAAGAATATAGAGCAATGGGCTGTAAAATCAAATGTGGTAAAATCTAAAGTAGTAGGTCATCCTTACATAGGGTATTGGATGCGTAATAAAAAAAATAAGGGCGAAAGAAATACCATTTTTTATAGCTTACAAACAACACCATTCTCTGTAGAAACATTGTTAACACCTAAAATGGTTATGTTAATTAAGCAAATGAAATATGACTGGGTTTTGCGATTACATCCTAGAAATAATTTAAATTTAAGCGAGTTAAAAACCTTCTTAATAGCGAATCAAATTAATAACAAAGTAACCATTCAAGATGCCTTTAATATACCTTTACCAGAAGCCTTAACAAATGCATTACTTCATATTACTAACTATTCTGGATGTTTAATAGAAGCCTTTCAATTAGGCGTTCCTACATTATTAATTAACGAAGTTGGAAAAGAAATGTTTAATCAATATATAGACGATAAATTAGTATATTATTTAGAGCAGGATGATTATAAATTTGAATTAAAAGTAAGACGTTTAATAGATCATTTAAAAAATAAAACATTTGAAAATGCTTCTAACCAAATATTTAATCCAAGTGTTTGATATAGCTGCTACAAAAATAAATTTTATTCGATATTTGGAGAGGAGTATATATTAAAAATAAGAAATATCATCATTTGATTACAATAGTATTAACATATAGGAACCGCGATTTAAGATTGGTTAAGAATTGTTTAGATTCGTTAGCTAATCAAACAAAAAAAGAATTCCAAACGGTATTAGTAGACTATGGGAGTATTTTAGAGTATAAAACGCAATTAAGAGCACTTGTAAATACGTATCCGTTTGTAGATTTAATACGGTGTGAAACAACGCAGCAATTATGGTGTAAATCGAAAGCTATAAATATTGTTTTAAAGCCATGTAAAACGCCTTATTTTTTTGTTGGAGATGTTGATATGTTATACCATCCTAATTTTGTTGAAAAACTATATCACTTAAAAAAAGGGGCCACTCCAGTCTATTTTCAAGTTGGGTTTTTAAGTGCGTTAGAATCTAAGCAAACAAATGCTTTTGAAGATTATAAAATTAATTTTAAATCGAACAAAGATGCTACAGGTATGACCCTTTATAATACCGAAATGTTGAAAGCTATAAACGGATATGACGAATATTATAATGGGTGGGGAAGTGAAGATACAGATGTACATATACGCTTTAATAACAAAGGAATTCCTGTACAGTTTTATTCTGAAACAACGCTACTATTACACCAATGGCATCCTAAACATTATAGAAAAACAAATGATTTGGCACCTTTTCATACAACATTAGAGCAAATAAATGCGAGTTATTTAGTATTTGTGAAACAGACTCAAAGAGTGAAAGCAAATACTAACTTTGAATGGGGTGTGTACAATAAAAAAGAGTATCTAGCATTAAATAATATAGATCAAAACTATTCAATATCTAATAAAACCCGAGAGGTTTTGGCATTTATAAATGGGGTTCTTATAGCCGAAAAAGCGATGGTAGTTTCAGTAGAGGTAAATAGACATAAAAATTATAAATCTCAAAAACAAAAGTTAAAATCGCTATTAGGGAAAAAGACTATTTCATTTCTAGATTTTGAAACCATAAATAATAGACTGTTAGAATGTATTATTAATTCATTAAGAAATACTGCTTATAAGTATAGTTATGATGTTAAAAATGAAAAAATTAAATTGGTTGTGAAACTATAAAAGCTAAGAGGCGAAGTTATTAGATAATTAGGATAAGCAAAAGTAAATCTAAAGCAGATGAAGATTTTGATGGTATCAATGAATTCTATTCATTTTTTACGTTGGACAGAGCAACTTAAAGATTCTGGTCATGAAGTATATTGGTTTGATATTAGAGATGGCAAGCCTACAGAGAAATTATCTTGGGTTCATAAAATAAATGGATGGAAACAAAAATACCCTAAACTAAAGGGACGATATTTTTTTAAGAAATGGCTTCCTAAATTATATAAAAAATTTGAAAAAATTATAGCACACGATACAGCGAAAACTTTTGAACAGCAATTATTGGAAATTCAACCCGATATGGTCCATAGTTTTGTGTTATACATAGCATGTACCCCAATTTTTGAAATAATGCAACGCCACAAATCATTAAAATGGGGATATTCTTCTTGGGGTAGTGATTTGTATTATTTTAGAACTATTAAAAAATACAAACAGGACATTATTAAAGTGTTGCCACGAATAAACTATTTATTTACAGATTGTAAACGAGATGTTACAATAGCAAAATCTCTTGGATTCGTAGGAGAGGTTTTGGGAACTTACCCTGGAGGCGGAGGTTATGATTATGCAAAATATGATAGCTATATTAAAAGCCCAGTTTTAGAACGGAAAATTATATTGGTAAAAGGGTATCAAGGGCGTTCAGGGCGTTGTATAGAAGTTCTAAAAGCATTACGGCAATTGAGTAAAAATCTATTAACCTATAAAATTGTAGTTTTTGGAGCCGATGATGACGTTGAAACCTTTGTGTCTAATGAAAATATTTTAAAAGAACTAGACTTGAAACTATATAGTAAACGTAATTTTCTGCCTCATAATACTATTCTAAAATTAATGGGAGAATCGTTATTGTATATAGGAAATAGTAATTCCGATGGAATGCCAAATACATTATTAGAAGCCATTGCTCAAGGCGCTTTTCCAATTCAGTCAAACCCAGGAGGAGCCACAGCTGAAATAATCTCTCATAATGTAAATGGATTACTAATAGAAAACTGTAATAATATTGAGCAGATCAAGAACTTGATTTTAGAAGCGATTTTAAATCCTGAAAAAATAGAAGAGGCATACCATATTAATCAAACCGAAGTAAAACCTCAATTTGAAATCGGTACTATTAGAAATAGTGTTTTAAAAGCTTATCATAGAATAGTGCCATAATCGGATTTGCGTTGATAGTATTAATGAAAAGTACTTTCTGTGTTTGATAAATAAAAAGATGCTAACGGTAAATATGTAATGCTTTGATTAGTTTTACCTTTTGTCCTGCTTTTTTGTTGTTTCATCGCTAAAAAATGTATTTTAGCAAAATTATAATAGATTACCGACCACTAGATTTAGATGAAGAAAATAGGTTTTATTCCACTACGTAAAGGTTCAAAAGGCATTCCTAATAAAAACAAACGTAAAATGGTTGGAAGGCCATTATATACTTGGGTTTTAGGGGAAGCCATAAGTTCTCGTCTTGATGAAATATATGTCTATACAGACGATCAAGATATTATAGATTTTATAACCAAAGAATACCATTGGACCTCTAAGGTAAAAGCAATGTTAAGAAGTGATGAAAGTGCAAATGACACCGCATCTACCGAAATGGCAATGTTAGAGTTTTGCCATAAGATAGACTATGATTTCGATGTGTTTTGTTTACTTCAGGCAACATCACCTTTTACAAAAAGAAAGGATATTAATGCCTGTTTAGAAAGATTAGGAGGCGATTATGATTCAGCATTAACCGTAGTGAATACACACCGGTTTTTATGGAATGAAAATGGAACTCCAATCAATTACGACCCCATGCATAGGCCAAGACGTCAGGATTTTGAGGGCGTATTAATAGAGAATGGAGCTGTTTATGCAACCACTAAAACCGCTTTGAAGCAAACAAAAAACAGATTGGGTAATACAGTAGCTACTGTAAAAATGCCAGAAGATTCACTATTAGAAATCGATTCAGAAAGTGACTGGATAGCAGTTGAACAGCTATTAATAGAACGTCAAAAAAGAACTAAAAAATCAGCTAAGATTACCCACATAGTCTTAGATGTAGATGGAGTGTTTACAGATGGTACTATCACTTACACAAAAGAAGGAGAACATACTAAGCGTTTTGATATGCGAGATGGTATGGGACTAGAAATTTTACGTCAGTTTAATGTTGAAGTAATCGTTATGACTTCAGAACAATCAGAATTGGTTGCTAAACGCATGCAAAAGTTAAACCTTAAGAATGTATACCTTGGAGTAAAAGATAAATACAGTTTACTACAACATATTTTAGAAACGCATAAACTGTCTATGCATAACTTTGCCTACATTGGAGACGATGTTAACGACTTAACGAACATATGTAGTGTTGGTTGGTCATTAGCTCCCAATAATGCCACTCCAATAGTAAAACAGAATGCAGACATAGTATTGTCTGAAAATTCAGGAGCAGGTGCTATTCGCGAAGCCTGCCAATTTATAATGAACTACAATAAAAGATTTTAATATATATAATAACACTATGCAATCCTACAAAAAGCCCTACATAATAGCTGAAATTGGCTGTAACCATAAAGGAGAGATGTCAATAGCAAAAGAGCTCATTAAAGTAGCCAAGATATTTTGTAACGTTGATGCTGTAAAATTTCAAAAAAGACATAATAAAGAATTACTTACAGAAGCGCAGTACAATCAGCCCCATCCTAACCCCGTAAATTCTTATGGCGATACCTATGGTGCACATAGAGAATTTTTGGAGTTTGATGTAGAGCAACATAAAGAACTAAAGGCTTATTGTGAAGAAATAGGGATTACTTATTCAACCTCTGTTTGGGATTTAACATCGGCAAAAGAGATTGCTTCATTAGCCCCTGAGTTTATTAAAATACCTTCCGCATGTAATAACAATGTTAAAATGCTAGAATGGTTATGCGAAAATTATAAAGGAGAACTTCATATCTCAACAGGTATGACAACTAAGGACGAAATAGAAGCTCTCGTTAATTTATTTAAAAAGCATAATAGAAATAAGGATTTGGTATTGTACAATTGTACTTCAGGATATCCAGTGCCATTTCAAGATGTCTGCCTTTTGGATATTAACTTATTATTAGAAAATTATAAAGACGATGTAAAGCATATCGGTTTTTCTGGGCACCATTTAGGTATCGCGGTAGATGTTGCAGCTTATACTTTGGGCGCAAATATTATAGAACGACACTATACAATAGATCGCACTTGGAAAGGAACAGATCATGCGGCTTCATTAGAACCAATGGGATTACGCAAACTCTCTAGAGATTTAAATGCCGTTCATCAAGCTTTAGATTATAAAAGCCAAGATATTTTGCCTATAGAACAAGTACAACGTGATAAACTAAAAAACCAAAAAGTATAAAACATGCTTCAATCTAAAACCATTAGATTATTTTGGTGGAATGAAATAAAGCTTCAAGGAAAATCAAAGGAAAACTATGGTGACCTTCTAGGAGCATATTTGGTTGAAAAAATAGCCGATAAGAAAGTCGTTTGGGTCAAACCATCCGATTTTTCATTATACAATTTATTGTCACCAATTTATGTGACTATAGGAAGTATTCTTACAAATGTAAATAAAAAGTGTGTGGTTTGGGGTAGTGGTATTATTTCTAAAGCTTATGCAATTAAGAAGGCGGAATTTCTTGCGGTACGTGGACCTCAAACACGAAAACATTTATTAGAACAAGGGTATAATGTTCCAGAGGTATATGGAGATCCCGCATTGTTATTACCTCGATATTATACGCGTGAGATAGCTAAAGAATACACTATAGGTATCATTCCTCATTACAAAGATTTTGAAAGAGTAAAGGCATGGTATACAGATGACGATTCTATATTAGTTATAGATTTAATGACTAATAATATTGAAACAACAACAAATGAATTCTTAAAATGTAAGCGCATCGTGTCTTCGTCATTGCATGGAATTATTGTATCACATGCATACGGAATACCCGCAATATGGCAAAAGTTTTCTAACGATGTGTTTGGAGATGATATAAAGTATCAAGATTATTTTGAGTCGGTAAACATAACACCATATCAATCGGAAATAGCAAGTGAGGTAATGACGTTTACAACACTTGAAAAAGCATTTGATAAAAAAGAATCGCTTCCAAATCCAAAGGTTATTCACGAATTATGTGATGGATTAATGGCGGTTTGTCCATTTAAAAAATAAGCTATAAATAAGCCCTTATTTTATAGGGGAAAAGGTATGAAAAAAAAAATATTTGTTTTCTTTCCAGATGGCGTAGGTTTGAGAAATTTTGCTTTTACAGAGTTTAAAAATATTGGAGAGCAAATGGGATTTGATATTCATTATTGGAATAACACTATTTTTTCACTAAAAGAAAACTTAGGGTTTAATGAAGTGAAAATTAAAGACCATACAGTACATAAATTGCTTCCTCTTTATTCTAGAGCAAGAAAACGTGTAGAACTGAATGTGTCTAGAGATAAGTTTAACGATGCTGTATATCCAACCTATAAGTTTCCATTTAATTATAATGGCATAAAGAATGTTTTTAAAAGTTTGTACGTGAAAACTTTAATTGGAATGTACGCTTCGGAAAAAGGGATTGTGCGCTTGCGAAAAAAAATTAATGATTTAGAACGTTCTACTTCAAAATATAAATACTGCAAGGCGCAATTAGAAACACACAAACCCGAGATGGTGTTCTGTACCACCCAACGATCAACACAATCTATTAGTGCACTATTGGCTGCCAAAGACTTAGGAATACCAACAGTAGCATTCGTATATTCATGGGATAATGTACCAAAAGCAATGCAAGTGGTAGAAACCGATTATTACTTTGTCTGGAGCGATTTAATGAAAAGTGAAATTTTAAAATATTATCCATTTGTAAAAGAAGCACAGGTTTTTGTTACAGGAACACCTCAGTTTGAACCCCATTACAATACTAGTTTGCTGCAATCTAGAGCCGCGTTTTTTAAAGATCATCATTTGGATGTAAATAAAAAATATATTTGTTATTCGGGTGATGATGAAACAACCTCTCCATTAGATCAGTATTATTTGGAGGATTTAGCAAATGTCGTAAGAAGCTTAAACGCAAAAGGAGAAAATTTAGGAATTATTTATAGAAAATGTCCTGTTGATTTTACTTCAAGATATAATGCCGTAATAGAAGCAAATAAAGACCTTATTACAGTTTTAGACCCAATATGGAAACAAGTTGGAGAGCAATGGAATCAAGTATTGCCTGCAAAAGAAGATTTTAAAATGCTATATAACGTTTGCGAACATAGTGAGTTTGTAACCAATGTTTGTTCTTCTACTGTTTTCGATTTTGTAGCTCATAACAAGCCTTGTATTTATTATAATTATGAACAGCCGCAGCTTAAAAAAGGCATTCGAGATATTGGACAAAATTATAAGTATGTTCATTTTAGATCTATGCCAAGTCAAGAGGCAGCTGTATTTTGTACCGATAAAAAGGATTTAGAAGCTATTGTTCATAATATATTAAACGGAAAAACATCAAACGTAATAGAGGGGTTGAAGTGGTTTGAAATAGTGGCAGGAAAAACACCAACAGAAGCTTCTAAAACGATTTGGAAAACAATAGATACTTTACTAAATAGTTAATTGATATATAATTTTTAATACTAACAGATGAAAATAGGTTTTATAACCCCCGAATATCCTCATCCTAGAGTGAATTATGTAGCAGGAATAGCAACAAGTATAAAAAATTTGGCTATAACCTTAGTGAAAAAGAACGTGGATGTTACTGTGTTTGTTTATCAGCAAAACGAGGATGCTATATTCATGGATGAAGGTATCGAGATTCATCTTATAGCGCACAAGTCTTATGCGTATTTTACTTGGTATCGCTACCGTATGCATATTCAAAATTATGTAAGCAATGTCGTTAAAAAAAAGAGTATAGAAATTTTAGAGGCGCCAGATTGGACTGGGATAACTGCTTTTATGCGCTTTAAAGTACCACTGGTTATTCGATTTCATGGGAGTGATGCCTATTTTTGTAAACGCGATAAAAGGCGACAAAAATTCAAGAATTTCGTGTTCGAAAAAATGGCATTAAAAAAGGCATCGGCCTATATTGCGCCAACCACTTTTGCGGGAGTAGAGACCCAAAAAATATTTGGGTTAGATAAAAAGAAGATAAAAACCATTCATTATGGCTTACAATTAGAGTATTTTGCAAATGAAACTCCAGAAATATTTAATAAAAATACGATACTTTATATCGGAACCATTATTAGAAAAAAAGGCGTTTTAGAATTAGCAGCGATTTTTAATCGCGTTGTAGCCGAGAACCCAGAAGCAACATTAATGCTAATTGGAGGAGATGCTCCAGATTTTAAAACAGGAGCCTCGTCTACTTATGCGTTAATGGAAACTTTGTTTTCTGAACAAGCAAAACAGCAATCTAAGTATTTAGGTAAAATTCCATATTCAGAAGTGAAAATGCATATTAAGAATGCCCATATATGTACTTTTCCTTCATTTGCCGAAACCTTAGGGATGGTTACCATAGAATCCATGGCATTGCAAAAACCAGTAGTGAATACAAGTATAGGATGGGCGCAAGAACTTATAGATGATGGTATAAATGGGTATTTAGTACATCCAACAGATATAGCGGTATATGCAGCACGTATTTTAGAGCTGCTTAATGATGAGGAATTATGTAAAAGCTTAGGGAAGGCTGCAAGACAGAAAGTAGAAACCACTTTTGATATACAAAAAAATGCAGATCAAAACATAGCCTATTATAAATCTGTTTTGAAATGATAGTACTGGTTCATAACAATATTGAAGTCTTGAATGTGTATGCTTCAGATACGGAAAAGAAGATGCGTTTCGATCCCCAAAAAACAATCTCTAGGACGTTATTTGATATGGGAATGGCTTTCCCCGAAGAGTTTTTAATATGGGTACATCAAGATTATGAACATAGAATAGATTTTTCAATTTTAAAAACTGTTTTTCATCATAAATTAATAATGGCTTCCTATGCTGTAAAGGAACAATATACTATTTCTGAACGAATAGGCTATGTAGACCAAAAGCCGTTCACTAATGTTTCCAGAAAGGTACGCTTTCCTACCTGGTTAATGAGTGGTGATATTGGGGGAGTTCACGCAACGGTGTTAAACAAGATAAACCAGAACACCCAAAAAGGGAAAGAATTTAGTTTCGTATTGTGTTCAATAGCAAAAAGAGCAATGCCAAAAGGATTGTTTTGTTACTCAGAGCCCCAATTATTAGATAAAGGAACAGTACAATTATTAGAAACAAAGCCAGATTCAACACTGTTACTGTTTAAATTCGTAAAACAGCATTATAAATTCATTTGGATAATAAATTTATTATTGTGTTTTATTTTTTTTGAAAAAAGAATACCATTATTACCTTTTTTAAGAAGTCTATTTCTTAGTCAATTAACGTCAGAAATGGATCTATCAGATTTACCTATAACATCTAGAAAAGAAAGTGAGATAATAAAAGAAATTGATGTTATTATTCCAACATTAGGACGGAAAGAATGTTTATATAATGTTTTAAAAGACCTTTCAAATCAAACATTACGCCCTAAAAGAATTATTATCGTAGAGCAAAATCCTAAAGAAAATGCTGTTACCGCATTAGATTATATACAAAATGAAACGTGGCCATTTCAGATTAAGCATCATTTTACACATCAATTAGGAGCTTGTAATGCGCGAAATATAGCTTTAGATCAAGTAGAGAGTGAATGGACTTTTTTTGCAGATGACGACATTCGGTTTGAAAAAAATGTATTAGAAAAAGCGTTTCATATTATAGAGAATTATAATATAAAAGCGATTAACTTATTATGTTTACAAAAACAGGATAAGCAAATTCATTTTTATAAAACTCAAAGTGAGATCTTTGGATCTGGAACAAGTATCGTGAAATCGTCAGTTTTTAAAAAGATGAGATTTGATATGGCATTTGAGTTTGGTTTTGGTGAAGATTCGGACTTTGGGATGCAAATTCGTAAACAAGGAACAGATGTTATTTATATTCCAGATATTAAAATAACACATTTAAAAGCGCCTATAGGAGGATTTAGGACAAGAGTGAAGCAGTTATGGGATGATGAGGTTACACCGCCCAAACCTTCACCAACGGTAATGCTATTTGCAAAAAAACACTATAACACATTTCAAATGAATGGTTATAAATATGTGTTATTCATTAAGTTTTACAAAGAACAGAATATAAAGCATCCATTGCGTTACATAAGGCAGATGAAATTACGATGGAAATGTAGTCAGATGTGGGCTACAAAATTACAAGAGCAACACGCTTTATAAAATCATTAGTATAAAGGCCTAAAAAGAGTTACTAAAAAGCACTTATTTTGAATAGATTGAAAACGAATACTAACACACTAGAATGAATGTTGCTACTTTAAGTAATTTATATAACAGGTATAAAGCAAAATAGAAAAATGACTAAAACATTTACCTTAGTTGTCTGTACTTATATGCGGCCTAAACCACTCTTAAAGTTGTTAGAGTCAGTAGGTAAGCAAAGTTTATATCCAAATGAGATTTTAATTATAGATGGTTCTAGAAATTTAGAGACCAAACAGATTTTAATAAATAATGAGTTTAAAAACTTAAACTATTATAGAGTTGATGAATGTGATAGAGGCTTAACCAAACAGCGTAATTATGGGATTAATTTAGTTTCAGAAACGTCAGAGGTTGTTTGTTTTTTAGATGATGATATTGTGTTAACACCAACGTACTTTGAGAAGTTAATAGATACATATAACACACATATAGATGCATTGGCCGTGGGCGGTTATATAACGAATGAGGTGAAATGGAAATTGGTAACAGCTAAAAAAGATAAGAAGGCATTTTATTACGAGGAATGGATGAGAACAGAACCCTCCCGTTTTAGATTAAGGCGAATATTTGGGTTATTACCAGATAAAAAACCTGGTTTTTTGCCAACATTTTCACATGGAAGATCTATTGGTTTTTTACCACCATCTGGGAAAATTTATAAAGTTGAGCAGCTTATGGGAGGTGTGTCTTCTTTTAAAACAGAAATTTTTAAGACCTTATCATTTTCAACTTATTTTGAAGGCTATGGATTATATGAAGATGCAGATTTTTCATTGCGATTGGCAAGGCTAGGAAATCTCTATATTAATACCAATGCACAATTGGCACATTATCACGATGCCTCAGGACGACCAAACCAATATAAGTATGGCAAAATGGTAATAAGAAATGGTTGGTATGTGTGGCGCATTAAATATCCGAAACCAAGCTTAAAAGCAAGATTAAAATGGAATGCTACTGCTCTTTTATTAACTGTAATTCGATTTTCAAATGTTTTAACAACGCCTCAAAAAAAGGAAGCGTTTACAGAGGGCATAGGAAGAGTTTTAGGATGGTTATCTTTACTTGTTAATAAACCCAATGTAGAACGCTAGATAAAAGGTTTAATAAATTATTATGAATACGTTTTTTTTAGATATAAAAAAATATAAGAAATACAGTGGGCGTAAATCTAGTGTGCTTTTGATTCTTACAAATCAGGGCTTGTGGGCATTATGTGTATATAGAATATCTAATAGTATATATAGGAGTAAGTTGCCTAAAATAATACAAAAACCACTGCTTATGTTAGCTGTATTTTGGCAAAAATGGATAGAGATTATCACGGGAATTTCAATACCATATAGCGCTCAAATAGGTGCCGGGTTTTATATCGGTCACTTCGGAGGAATCATTATTAATGCATCTGCAGTAATTGGAGCGAACTGTAATATTTCGCAAGGTGTTACTATAGGCGTAAGTGGAAGAGGTGAAAAAAGAGGAGTGCCTATTATTGGTGATAATGTGTATATGGGGGTAAATGCGGTAATTGCAGGGAAAATAACTATTGGAGATAATTGTGTTGTTGGTGCTAATTCATTAGTTGTAGATTCTATAGAGTCTAATAAAACAGTATTAGGAGTACCAGCAACAATTATAAGTAGTAATACATCAAAAGATTATATTTAATGCGTTTTTTAGTTATAACCAATGCACCAACATTAAAAAAGAAGCACTTGTATTTTGCATACGCCCCTTATGTGAATGAAATGGATGTTTGGTTTAAATATATAGATGAAGCAATCATTTTATCTCCTACATCATATGATCAAAAATTGTTGCTCTCAAGCTTTAAAAAACAACCGAATGTCGTTGCACTACCAACATTAAATTTTACTTCTTTGCGTAATATATTAAGGAGTATTATATATCTTCCTCTTATTGTTTTTAAATTAATGAAAGAAATGTCTAAGGCAGATCATATTCATTTACGTTGCCCAGGGAATATTGGGCTTTTGGGGTGTTTTGTTCAAATATTCTTTCCGAAGACAGTAAAAACAGCAAAATATGCTGGTAATTGGGACCCGAAAGCAAAGCAGCCGAAAAGTTATAAATTACAAAAATGGTTGTTAAGTAATACATTATTAACAAAGAATATGCAGGTTTTGGTTTATGGCGATTGGGAAGATCAAACACATAATATCAAACCCTTTTTTACAGCAACATTTAATAATGCAGAAATTGAAGAACCTATAGTAAGAGATTACAGAGCTAAGTTGCAGTTTGTTTTTGTAGGGAGTTTGGTAAAAGGAAAACGGCCACTATTAGCAATTAAAATTATAGAAGCACTACATAAAAGAGGGCATAAAGTATCTTTAGATTTATTTGGAGAAGGCGTTCTAAGCGATGAACTAGCAGCATATATAAGTGATAATAACTTAACAGAAAGCATTACGTTGCATGGTAATCAAGAAAAAAAAATTATAAAAGAGGCTTTAAAAAACGCACATTTTTTAATATTGCCTTCAAAATCTGAAGGTTGGCCTAAAGTTGTTGCAGAGGCAATGTTTTTTGGCGTTATTCCAATTGTCACTAGAATTTCTTGTGTACCGTATATGTTGGATTATGGAGCACGAGGGCTTTTAATAACACCAGAATTAGAGTCAGCAGTAACTAGTATAGCAGCTGCTCTTAAAAATATTGAAGCTTTACCAATAAAAGCAAAATTAGGACGGCAATGGTCTCAATACTATACTTTAGATTTGTTTGAAAGTGAGATTGCTAAGTTGATTAAAAGTTAAGAGAAGAAAAAGTGAGAGTTTTACAACTAATAGATTCATTACATACAGGAGGCGCCGAACGCGTTGCTGTAAATATTGCTAATGCATTATCATCTCAAATAGATCAGTCTTTTCTATGTGCTACACGTGAAGAAGGGGTACTGAAAGAGAGTCTTTATAAAGCCGTAAATTATCTGTTTTTAAATAAAAAACAAACGCTAGATATTAAAGCAATACAAAAGTTAAATACTTTTATTAAAAATGAAAAAATAGATATTATTCATGCTCATTCTTCCTCTTTTTTCTTAGCAACTATTATTAAACTATTTAATAGAAAGCTAAAAATTGTATGGCATGATCATTATGGGAATAGTGAGTTTCTAGAAAAGCGACCATTAAAGGCTTTAAAGCTCTGTTCAAAATATTTTTTTCAAATATTTAGCGTTAATAAGGAGCTAGAAAAATGGGCTAAGATAAAATTGAAATGTAAAAATGTAAATTACCTGCCTAATTTTGCTGTAAAAAATAAAAGCACCCCTATTACACATTTAAAAGGAGAAACAGGAAAGCGGATAATTCATCTAGCAAATTTAAGAGCACAAAAAGACCATTTTACGTTGTTGGAAGCTTTTAAAATGGTGCAAAAATCCCACCCAGATTGGACATTACATTGTGTAGGAAAAGATTTTAACGACAGATATGCTGAAACGGTAAGCGCAAAAATAACCCAGTTAAAATTAGACTCAAAGGTGTTTGTATATGGAAGTAAACCAGATGTTTATAATATATTAAGTCAAAGTGATATTGCAGTGTTATCATCAAAATCGGAAGGCTTGCCCATTGCATTATTAGAATATGGTTTATCAGGATTACCAGTAATCGCTACAAAAGTAGGAGACTGTGCAGCTGTTATTAATGATCGTTTTAGTGGTTTAATGGTAGAGTCTAAAAACGTAATAGCATTGTCTAAAGCCATATTGTTATATATTGAGAATAAAAAATTAAGTAGTGATCATGCTTTACGTTACAACGCACATATAGAAAAACATTACTCAGTTAAGGCACAAATAGAAACTATTTTAGAAACGTATAAAAGCGCATAACATAACATTTGAAAGCATTTAATTATATACAAGTCATAATATTACATATTCTAATAGGAATTATAGTATATGCAATGCCTATTATGTCAAAGGTGTATTGGTTGGGTGTTTTTATTTACTTTACGTATCGAATATTTCAATCAAAACGATCATTACGCGCTACAGAAATTCTAAAGGCCTGTGGTTATGTTATTGGAGTTGAGGTGTTTTTGCGAATGACAGGCGGGAGTTTGATTTATGAAACGTCAAAGTACCTTTTAATTGTATATTGCTTAATAGGGTTTTTTACCATTAGACTCAATAAACGGGCCTTGCCTTATATTATATATTTGTTTTTATTGGTTCCTGGTATTTTTATGACGGGATTCAATATTACAGAAAACACAATATTACATACAGCAATAGCCTTTAATTTAAGTGGCCCTATAAGCTTAGGGATCGTAGCCCTTTTTTGTTATAAACTAAAGATTTCATATAAAAATATCCATAAAATACTGTTATATATAGGACTACCATTAATAACAACGACAACATATTTGTTCTTATATAATCCAGATATACGTGATGTGGTAACTGGAACTTATTCTAATTACGCTACCTCTGGCGGATTTGGACCTAATCAAGTTTCAACCGTTCTTGGGTTTGGGGTCTTTATTTTTGCAACGCGTTTCTTTTTAAAATCTCCGACATTATTTTTAAAAATATTAAATCTAATTATAATGGCTTTAGTGGGATACAGAGGTGTGGTTACTTTTAGTCGAGGCGGTGCTATTACAGGAGTTATTATAATTATAGCTTTTTTATACAGTTATTATTTAAAATCAACCTTAAAAAATAAAAAAAGAATATTGAAACTACTTGCCATATTCTTTGGAGTCGTTTTTTTAATTTGGAATTTTACTTCTGCGCAAACCGATGGGTTTATAGATAAACGCTATGCGAATCAAGATGCCGCAGGTAGAGTAAAAGAAGATTTGTCTACAGGAAGAAATCATTTAATTTCTTTTGAATGGGAAGCTTTTTTACAGCATCCTATATTAGGAGTCGGTGTAGGAAAGGTAAAAGAACTACGTCAAGAGGTACAAGGAATAGAAGCGGCTTCACACAATGAAGTGAGCCGTATTTTATCAGAACATGGTATGTTCGGTTTTTTTGCTTTTTTAATTTTGCTATTAACGCCTTTACTATTACGTATAAAAGAACGCTCTAATATCTTCTTTTTCTCATGTTATATTTTTTGGTTTCTAACGATTAATCATTCTTCAATGCGAATTGCAGCTCCATCGTTTATATATGGTTTATGCTTATTACATATTGTATACAAGCCTTCTAGAGGTAAAATAAAGCAGGTTCTAAAATAAAACTATAATATGAAAAACCTCCTGTACATAGGCAATAAGTTATCTCATAAAGGAAAAACAATAACCACAATAGATACACTAAGTAAGTTATTGGAATCTGATGGTTATACTGTAAACACAACATCGAGTAAGACTAATAAGCTGTTGCGGTTATTAGATATGTTATTCTCAATAGTTAAATATGCTAAAACAACGGACTATGTCGTAATAGATACTTACAGTACGCAAAATTTTTATTATGCTTTTTTATGCAGTCAATTATGTCGGCTATTATCATTGAAATATATACCTATTCTTCATGGGGGAAATTTACCTAATAGGTTAAAACATAATGTTAAACTTAGTCAATGGCTCTTTTCTAAAGCGTACATAAATGTCGCGCCTTCCGAATATACTAAATCGGAATTTGAAAAGTACGGATATAGAAACATAGTCTGTATTGCCAATGCTATTGAAATTGAAAAATATGTATATAATCCCCAAAAAATGGATGCCATAAGATTGCTTTGGGTAAGGTCATTTTCAGAACTATATAATCCTAATTTGGCTATAACCATCTTGCATCAATTAAAACAACAAAAAATAGCCGCTTCGTTATGTATGGTTGGACCAGATAATGATGGCGCTTTAGAAAAAGCAAAACAATATGCTAAAACACTTAATTTGCAGGTGTCTTTTACAGGGAAATTATCGAAAGCAGAATGGGTGAATTTGGCAGTTAATTACAATGTGTTTATTAATACTACAAATTTTGATAATATGCCGGTAAGTGTTATTGAAGCCATGGCATTAGGCCTTCCTGTTATATCAACAAATGTTGGAGGAATGCCGTTTTTAATTAAAGATAAAAAAGAAGGGGTTTTAGTGCACCCCAATAGAGCAGAAGAGTTTGTAAAAACGATTATCACTTTAAAAGAAAACCCAGAAAAAGTTACTGCAATAATTCAGTCTGCTAGAAGAAAAGTAGAAGGATACGATTGGGATTTTGTAAAATTAAAATGGCGTATAATTTTAAAATAAATAAGAAGATGCAAAAGATTTACTTTATTATATTTACAATTACTATTTGACCAATACTATGATGACTGACCCTAATAATAGTATACATTTTGAAATTTCTGAACGAAAAGTGCTTTTGCGCCTTTTAGACTTGCTTTTTGTAGGTATAGCAATATATGGACTTAATGATGCCTTTGCTTTTGATTATTTTACAATTAACAAAAACAATTGGATATGGGTATTGGTCTTAGGTGTTTATGTTTCAGGATTTGGGACTGTTTTCGAGCTTTACGATTTGCAAAAATCAAGTAAATTGGAAACAGTAACAACAGCAATAATTTTAACCACATCTATTACGGTATTAGTCTTTTTGCTTACCCCATTTTTAACTCCTTCTTTACCTCATAATAGAATAGAGATTGTTTATTTTTATTTAGCAATTTTATTGTCTTTGTTTGTGTGGCGAGTTGCTTATATCAATTTTATTTCGTTACCGCGATTTTATAAAAGAGTACTACTTGTAGGAGAAATTTCTAATATTGAATCTATAGTTAATGCATTTAAGAGTGCAGATCCTAATTATAAAATTATAGGCTTTATTAACTGTGAGATAGAAAGAAAAGATGCTATAAAGTTTAAAGGCATCCCCGAATATGAACCCAAAAATCTTTATAAGATAATCGAGAAAGAGCAAATTTCAGAGATTGTTGTAGCGAGTTATAATTCTGAAAATATTACATCAAATATATATAACGATTTAATAGCGCTTTTAGAAAAAGGATTTCCAATTAAAGAATATACTCAGGTATATGAAGATATAACCTATCGCGTTCCAGTTCAGTTTGTGGGGAAAGATTTTTATAAGTATTTTCCTTTTAGTCGAAATAATAAGAATAAATTATATTTAGCATACAGGCGTATGCTTGATGTAATACTATCCGTGTTAGGTATATTGCTAACTTGTATTTGCTTTCCTTTAGTTGTTATAGGGAATTTGATAGGTAACCGAGGACCACTTTTTTATAAGCAGGAGCGCGTGGGTAAAAATGGGAAAGTATTTTCTATTTATAAATTTAGAACCATGGTAATCAATGCTGAAGCAAACGGAGCTGTTTGGGCAAAAAAAAATGATACAAGAATTACTGCGTTTGGACGTTTTTTAAGAACGTCTCGTTTAGATGAAGTCCCTCAGTTTATTAATATTTTAAGAGGCGATATGAGTTTAATTGGGCCAAGACCAGAACGCCCTATATTTGTAAAAGAACTCTCTCAAGTCATTCCTTTTTATGAAACACGGCATATTGTAAAACCAGGGTTAACAGGTTGGGCACAAGTAAAGGCACGTTATGGTTCTAGCAGGGATGATAGTTTAGTAAAATTACAATACGATCTTTATTATATAAAACACAGAAGTTTTTTCTTAGATTTTAACATTTTCGTGAAAACCCTTAGTACTGTAATCTTTTTAAGAGGGCAATAATTAGTAACTGTGTGTGCTATAGAAGCGTAATAAATAAAGATATCTAAAAAGCAAAGCAAGTAGTAATGGGATTAATATTGGGGTAAATATTTGTACTCCAATAATCCAATGTAAAGTCATTAAACAAAGCATTATTACCAATAATTTTAAATAAGCTATAAACCATTTTTTAGGATATTTCCTTTTAGTTATTTGCAATATAGATAATAAGCTTACTGGAAAGGCCCATAATAAATTATAATTATAAGCTGTAGCCGTATGATCTGTAGCAAACCAAAGGAGGAGGATTAAAACCCCAATACTACCTGTTATAGAAAATAAGAGCATGTCCAACCAAACAGAACGTTGTCTTTTTTTTAAGTCTAAGTATGTTATTGTTATAATAAAAATAGCCAATAGACTAAAAATAAATATAGGGCTAGAAAAAAAATAAGACGGTTTAAAATTATTTTTTTGTTGGTAGGTTATTACCGTTTGCTTTACCAAAGAACGTCCTGAGCTTTTTAGAGTAGCTTCTTCTAAAAATTGAAAAATATATTCTGGGAGAAACATATACTCACGTGGCGTAGCAACCTTATCAATAACAGAGCCCAAAGCGATGTTTATGCCTAGGGAGCCCCAAGAATTCCAATTTAAATTATTATTAATAAGTGTTCTAAAAGTTTCAGATTTATAGGACTTAGGAGTATTGTACACAATATCGTTTTCTAAAACATATTCAGAAACATCTCGCATTTTTGTCGCACAATTGTCATAAAAGAAATCATAAAGATATTCTCTGTTTTGAGGTTTGTTATTTTCAATTAAAAAGCGATATAGGTTTTCTTTTTGCTCAGGAGAGAGGTTTAATACTTGTTCTTTTATCGTTCGATCTTGATAGCTGTAATTAGCTAGAAAGTTACGGTATTGATCTTTACCTTGACTATATTTTAATTTACCGCGCGCAAAGTTTAAAATAAAATTAGGGTCGTTAAAAGGATACCTACCATAATCATAAACAATATCGGTGTACCCAGTTTTAACCCTAAATGCATTATGTCCAAAAGCATCATTTAATGAATTTCCTGGGCCAACGGTAATAATACTAATTTCTGCATCAGGCTTTAAAAGTGTGTTTTGTGCGTAAGATGTAAAATAGAAAAGGAGAAAGGTTACAAGTATATTTTTTTTCATATTAAAACTATCTAAAAATACTAAAATCAAGTTTTACAGAAAACACATTGGAATATAGTGCTACACTTTGATCGCCTATGTCTGTAAAAGCATAATCGATATAAATACCTTTATATTCAAAACCAACCCCTAAACTGGGCTGAAAAGTTAAGTCTTCACTATTATCTATTTGTAATTCATTTTGGAAATTACCAACACCTGTTCTTAAATAGATCATATTTATATATCCAAATTCAAAGCCTAATGCTGGGTTTACACTAGCAAAAGACGTAGATAAGATGTCGTTATTTTGTTCAAATCGAACATTTAAAGCCAGTTCTGTTCTAAGCGAATAATCATAATTAAAAATAAAATTTTTAGAGACTCCTATTTGTAATTTAGGAATGGTAATCTCTGTTGTTTCAGGCAATTCTTGATTTTGCCCTTCAACAGCATTTTGTACTCTTTCAAAGGCATCTTCATCAAAGCTCCAAGCATTAAATGTAGTCGTAATATCTCTAGCCATAATACCAAATTTCCATTGGTTCTTAGTTTCAAATTGAATAGCAGCATCTAAACCAAATCCCCATGAGTTAGCAAAATCGCCAATAATTCTACGAATAATTTTAGCGTTTATTCCATAATTAAGACCTTTAAGTGGTAATTTTCGAGCATAAGAAAAAGTGAAACCATAGTCTGCAGTAGAAAATAAGCTTATGCGATCGTAGTTTACATTACCTTGATCGTCTATTAATTGTGTGGTATCTAAAATATCATCAACAGCAAAACGAATTAGAGAAAAGCCAACAGCACTTTTGTCGTCCAAAGGCATAGCAAAGGCAGCATAATCGTAATTTGCAATGTTTGCAAAATAGCTAGAGTGCATTAAGGCTAATTGTTTATCTTCTAAATGGACTAGCCCTGCAGGGTTCCAATATCCAGAATTCACATCGTTTGAACTAGCAATAACAGCATTGCTCATTCCTAGTGCAGCTGCATTTACACCAATATTCATAAATTCATTAGAATACTTTGTTTGTCCGTATAGTGCTAAAGTCACTATAAATGAAAGAATTGTATAGAGTAATTTCAATTGCGATTTTTTTACAAAGATGCTACATTTTTTATACATATTAAACTTTAAATTAAAGAGTATATTGTATAATAGCTTTTAAAAAATAAAACTTTACTATTTTTACAAAAAACTAATCAATGACAATCAAGAAGTTTATTCCAAATTTTATAACGCTCCTTAATCTATTTAGTGGAAGCATAGCAGTTTTATTTGCTGTAAATAACCATTTTGTAGCCGCTGCCTTTTTTGTGTTTCTAGGAATATTTTTCGATTTTTTCGATGGTTTTTTTGCCCGTTTATTAAATGTAAAAAGTGATTTAGGGCTTCAGCTAGATTCTTTAGCAGATATGGTTACTAGTGGCTTAGTGCCAGGAATTGTTATGTTTAAATTGATTACATTAACATGTGACGAGTCATCATTTGTAAACGGAACTAATGAGTGGAATTCTATATTGCATTTTGGGGATTTTAAATTAGCACCAATCGCATTAATTGGTCTGTTTATAACTTTGGCATCAGCTTACCGATTAGCAAAGTTTAATATAGATGAAGAGCAACAAAGTTATTTTAAAGGCATACCCACACCAGCCAATACATTATTAATTATGTCATTGCCACTTATATTGGAATTTCAAAATAACGACTTAATAAATAGTATTATTTTAAATAAATGGTTTTTAATAGGGTTGTCAATTATAAGTTGTTATTTGCTAAATGCCAATATAAAACTCTTTGCGTTGAAGTTTAAAGACTGGGGCTTTAAGAATAATGCAATACGATACATTTTTATTTTATTAAGTTTAATCTTACTCGTTATACTTCATTTTGCTGCAATACCTCTTATTATTGCATTATATATTATATTATCCTTATTAAACAAAAAACAATAAATACCAATGGCTGAAATTATTTTTACACTTTTAATGCTTGTAATGTTACAAGCAGTTTTAGGGTTTGATAACTTATTATACATCTCTTTAGAATCAAAAAAGGCACCAATCTCCGATCAAAAAAGAGTGCGTAAAGTAGGCATATTAATAGCTATTGTTCTTAGGATCGTGCTATTGTTTGTTTTGGTTTCTATTATCGATTTTTTTCAAGAGCCATTTTCTTGGCTAACAGGAGGAATTGAAAATGTTGTACACTTTGCTTTTAATGGACACAGTATAATTGTTTTAGCAGGCGGTGCTTTTATTATTTATACTGCCCTTAAAGAAATATGGCATATGATTTCTGTTAAAGATTTAAGCCAGTCAGTCGACGGAGCAGATAACAAAAGAGGTAAATCAGCAAACGCAGCAATTGTAAGTATCGTTGTAATGAATTTGGTTTTTTCTTTTGATTCTATTTTGGCAGCTATAGGATTAACTAGTGATATAGCGAACTCAACAACAGCATTTATTGTTATGGCCATAGCGATTGTTCTTAGTGGATTATTTATGTTACTCTTAGCTGATAGAATTTCTGTTTTTTTAGCTAAAAACCGAATGTATGAAGTGTTGGGGCTTTTTATTTTATTTATAGTAGGAATAATGTTAATTACAGAAGGCGGCCACTTAGCTCATTTGAAACTTTTTGGGAATGAAATTGTACCTATGAGTAAAACCACATTTTATTTTGTTATTGCTATTTTAGTAATTACTGATGTTGTGCAAGGACGCTACCAAAAAAAGCTAATAAAAGAAAAAAACAGTAAGACTGTAGAAGAAAAATAATTTGTACAGGTTTATTAGGGAAACAAAGTGCTCCTTATCTAGTTTAGGAATGAACAGGGATAATAAACGATGTTATCGTATAGATAAGCCTGTCTTTTATGAGGGCATTTTAGCGTTTCATTAAGAGGTACAAGGAGTATTTATTAAGCTTATATCATTAAAAAAAATATAAGCTTAATAAGCCCCATAAGTTTATAAGACTTCGAAAATTTATTTAACAGGGGGCTATTTAAGTCTTTATCTAAAAATCAATTTTGGTTTTTCTAAGTTCAAAATTTTGACCTAAGTATACTTTTCTTACCATCTCATCATTAGCCAATTCTTCGGGTTCCCCTGCTTTTAGAATGCTTCCTTCAAACATTAAATAGGTGCGATCTGTAATAGCCAATGTTTCTTGTACGTTATGATCGGTAATTAAGATCCCAATATTTTTTTGAGATAATCGTGCAATAATACGTTGTATATCTTCTACGGCAACGGGATCTACTCCCGCAAAAGGTTCGTCTAATAAAATAAAGTTAGGATCTGTTGCTAAAGCACGGGCAATTTCTGTACGACGACGTTCTCCACCAGACAATAAATCGCCTCTATTTTTGCGAATATGCCCTAAGCTAAATTCATCAATTAGCGATTCCATTTTATGTAATTGTTCTTTCTTACTTAACTTAGTTAATTGTAAAACACTTAAAATATTATCTTCTATACTTAATTTTCTAAAAACAGAAGCTTCTTGAGCAAGGTAACCAATCCCATTTTGTGCACGTTTGTACATCGGGTATTTGGTTATATCAGTCCCTTCTAAATGAATTGCGCCTCCATTGGGTTTAATTAATCCAACAATCATATAAAAAGAGGTTGTTTTTCCTGCACCATTAGGTCCTAAGAGGCCAACAATTTCTCCTGTATTAACTTCAAGAGAAACACTTTTTACAACTTTTCGTCCATTGTAGGACTTCATTAAATTTTCGGCTTTAAGCTTCATAGATTCTAAATATGGATACTAAAAATAGTTAAATGAATTGTGTACTAGAGGGGTTAAGGTATTATTTATGCAAAATTTAACGTAGCGTTTCTTCTAATGCGTCCCAATATTCATAAGCTCTCCTGAGGTGAGGAATTACAATGGTACCGCCTACTAATGTTGCAATACCAAGAGTTTCAACAACCTGTTCTTTGCTAAGCCCTTCCTTGAAACAAGCCTCTAAATGGTATTTAATACAATCGTCACAACGCAATACAGTAGAAGCGACTAAGCCAAGCAATTCTTTGGTTTTTGTATCTAATGCACCCGCAGCAAAAGCGTTGGTGTCTAAATTAAAAATACGTTTTATTATTTTATTATTGTCGGAGAGAATGCTTTCATTCATTCTAGTACGATATGAATTGAATTCGTTAACTAAGTCTGACATCTTTTTTTATTTTACGCTTTTGAGCTTTTATTACAAATTTAGAGATATAAATACTAACTTCATATAGAATAAGTATTGGAATGGCAACTATAATTTGACTTGCTATGTCTGGCGGTGTTATAATTGCCGAGAAAATTAAGACTATCACTAGTGCGAATTTCCTGTATTTTCTGAGAAATTGAGGGGTTACTAGGCCTACTTTGGTTAAAAAGAAAATAATAATAGGCAGTTCAAAAATAAAACCAGATGCTATAACAGAAGCTCTTAATAAGCCAATGTAACTGCTTAAATCAAAATTATTTTCCACTTGATCACTAACCATATAACTGCCTAAGAAATTAATAGATAAAGGGGTGATAATATAATATCCAAAAAGGACGCCCGTAAAAAATAATAAAGATGAAACAACGATAAATCCTCTGGAATTCCTGCGTTCTGACTGTCTCATTCCAGGACTAATAAATGTCCATAGTTGATACATAACATAGGGGAAGGCTATAATAAAACCAGCATAGATAGAAGTCCATATATGCGCAGAAAATTGCCCTGCCATTGTTCTACTTTGAATATCGAAAGGGAATTTATCACCGCAAAAAGAGGTGTCTTCAATACCTATAAATTCAGCCATACTACATAACCATTTGTAAGTTGGAAAGGTCATTCTACTAGGACCAAAAAGGATTACATCAAAAATAAACCCTTTAAACATAAAAGCAACGGTTCCGCAAATAACTATGGCTAAACAGATCCTAATTAAGTGCCATCTTAAATCTTCAAGATGATCTAAGAAAGACATCTCATTAACATTTTTTTTTGCCATTATATAATTCCTTCTTTTATTAAGTCATGTAAATGGACTACACCTGCATAGTTCCCGTTTTTTTCAACTAATAATTGTGAAATACCATTGGTTTCCATAAGCTCCATCGCATCAACGGCCATGGCATTTTCTTCAATATGTTTTGGGTTCTTACTCATAATATCTTGAGCCGTTAATTTTGAGAAATCTCCCCCTTTAGTTAGCATTCTACGCAAATCACCATCGGTTATAATACCAATAATTTTTTGATGATCTACTACAGCTGTAACACCAAGCATTTTTTCTGTGATCTCAATTATAACCTCCTTAATATTAGTGTCTGGAGCAACTTGAGGTTTTTGGTTCACAGCGGATAAGTCATGCACTCTTAAATATAATTTTTTGCCTAAAGCACCTCCAGGATGATATTTTGCAAAATCTTTACTAGAGAACCCTCTTATTTCTAATAAACAAACTGCTAGTGCATCTCCCATTACCAACTGGGCAGTAGTGCTTGTAGTTGGAGCTAAGTTATTTGGGCAAGCTTCTTTTTCAACATAAGTATTTAAAACATAATCTGCTTGCGTACCAAGAAAGGAATCTTTGTTACCTGTAATGGCTATTAAAGTATTTTTTGCATTTTTAATTAAAGGGACAAGGACTTTTATTTCAGGAGTATTTCCGCTTTTAGAAATACAAATAACAACATCGTCTTCTAATATTAATCCTAAATCTCCATGTATTGCATCAGCAGCATGCATAAAAACAGCAGGCGTACCTGTAGAATTTAATGTGGCAACTATTTTTGTTGCTATAATTGCACTTTTACCAATACCAGTAATAATCACGCGACCTTTGGATTTATAAATAAGGGCTACAGTTTCTGCAAAAGCGTTATCTAATTGGTTTGCAAGGTTATTTATAGACTGACTTTCTAAGGCAATAGTCTCTTTTGCTATTTTTATGATAGAGTCTTTAGTATTCAAAATATTTCAATTTTAGAGTAGATGCGTTTAAACAGATGTGTTACTTTAGTGGTACGTATTATATTACGTTTAATATGACGCAAATTTAGCGAAAAATTAAGAGGAATTGTAAATAGACCATTAAATATAGCAGGATAAATATATTTTTTGTGTATTTTTATATATGTAAATGATTATTAATTACAATTAACTAGAATATTAAGAAGTGAAAAGTGAAATACATTTAGCCCTAAAAAAGTATTTTGGTTTTAGTGACTTCAAGGGTTTACAGGAAGCTGTAGTAACGAGTATATTAGCAAATGAGAATACATTTGTTGTTATGCCTACAGGCGGCGGTAAATCTTTATGTTACCAATTACCGGCTTTAATGAAGGAAGGAACAGCTATTGTTGTGTCGCCTTTAATAGCATTAATGAAGAATCAAGTTGATGCCATTAGAGGGCTTTCAGATGAAAATGGAGTAGCACATGTACTCAATTCATCATTGAACAAAACAGAGATAAAACAAGTAAAAGAAGATATAACAAATGGGGTAACAAAATTGCTTTATGTTGCCCCTGAGTCTTTAACTAAAGAAGAGAACGTAGATTTCTTGCGCTCCGTCAAAATTTCTTTTATGGCGGTAGATGAAGCACACTGTATTAGTGAGTGGGGACATGATTTCCGACCAGAATATAGAAACCTAAGAGCTATAATTGGCCGTATTGGTGACAATATTCCTATTATAGGACTTACAGCTACAGCAACTCCAAAAGTACAAGAAGACATTCTTAAAAATTTAGGAATGAGTGATGCAAAAACATTTAAAGCCTCATTCAATAGACCTAATTTATATTATGAAATTCGTCCAAAAACAAAGCATGTCGATTCCGATATTATTCGTTTTGTAAAGCAAAATGAAGGAAAAACAGGGATCGTATATTGTTTGAGTAGAAAACGGGTAGAGGAGCTTGCCCAAGTCTTGCAAGTAAATGGTATTAAAGCATTGCCTTACCATGCTGGGTTAGATGCAAAAACAAGAGCAAAACATCAAGACATGTTCTTAATGGAAGATGTAGATGTTGTGGTTGCAACCATTGCGTTTGGGATGGGAATAGATAAACCAGACGTCCGTTTTGTAATTCATCATGATATCCCCAAAAGTATCGAGAGCTACTATCAGGAAACAGGACGCGCGGGACGAGATGGAGGAGAAGGTCATTGCTTAGCCTATTATTCATATAAGGACATAGAAAAATTAGAAAAGTTTATGTCTGGAAAACCTGTAGCAGAGCAAGAAATAGGACAGGCCTTGCTTCAAGAAGTTGTTGCCTTTGCTGAAACGTCTATTTCTAGACGAAAATTTATACTTCATTATTTTGGTGAAGCGTTTGATAATGCAACAGGAGAAGGTGGGGATTTGGATGATAATATGCGGCACCCTAAAAAACAACAAGAAGCCAAGGAGGATGTTAAGCTGCTGATAGAGATTGTACAATTTACAAACGAAAAGTATAAATCTAAGGATTTAGTAAATGTGATTGTAGGCAAGGAAAACGCATTAATAAAGTCTCACAAGACAGAAGCAAAACCTTTTTTTGGAACAGGAAGCTATAAAACCGATAAATATTGGATGGCGTTAATTCGTCAAGTATTGGTAGCAGGTTATCTTAAAAAAGATATAGAAACTTATGGTGTTATAAAAGTAAGACCTGAAGGGCGAGATTTTGTAGAATCGCCAAAGACGTTTATGATGACAGAGGATCATCAGTTTAATGAAAACCACGATGATAGCATTATTACGGCATCAAAAGGCGCTGCTGTAGATCAAGCATTAATGACAATGCTTAAAAACTTAAGAAAAAATAATGCTAAAAAAATGGGGGTTCCCCCATTTGTTATTTTTCAAGACCCTTCTTTAGAAGATATGGCGCTTAAATACCCCATTTCATTACTAGAGTTAGGAAATGTACATGGTGTAGGAGAAGGAAAGGCTAAAAAATATGGTAAAGATTTTGTCGCTTTAATCGGGAAATATGTTGAAGATAACGGAATTGTCCGTCCCGATGATTTGGTTGTGAAATCAACAGGAAGTAATTCGGGATTAAAATTATACATTATTCAAAATGTAGATAGAAAATTGCCATTAACCGATATTTCTTCAGCAAAAGGAATGGAGATGGCTGCATTTATTAAAGAAATGGAGGCAATCGTGTTTTCAGGAACAAAGTTGAATATAGATTATTGGATTGACGATATTCTAGATGAAGATCAGCAAGAAGAACTATACGATTATTTTATGGAGTCTGAGACCGATAAAATAGATGTTGCTATAGATGAGTTTGATGGTGATTATGACGATGAAGAATTACGTTTATATCGTATTAAATTTATTAGTGAAGTCGCTAATTAAGAGTATTTGTTAATTTTTTTAAGTTGAATTTTTTATTTTATTGAATAAGAAATTCAACTTTTATTTTTTATAGCAGAAAGTTAAAACAATTAAATAGAATCTTAATTAGCGTTACCTTATACGACATCATAAAGCTGTTTTATATGCCTGTGATTATTCTCGAATTTTAGAGTTAACGAAGATCTCGTTGTTTAATGATTTCTAAAAGGAAAACGATAGTTATTTTAATAACATCCTAACAGTAAGCTTTTAATGTAGGCTCTTTAAAAAAGAAGAACTCATAAATAGTAATTCATAAATCATTGCTTATCTTTGCAGCTCATTAAAAAACAATGTAATGCAAGACGGTTTATACGCAAAATTTAATACAACTAAAGGCGAAATATTAATCGCTTTAGAATATCAAAAAACACCGGGGACAGTAGGTAATTTTGTTGCTTTGTCGGAAGGAAATATGGAAAACGATGTAAAACCTCAAGGGACACCTTATTATGATGGTTTGAAATTCCATAGAGTGATTGATAATTTTATGATTCAAGGTGGTTGTCCTCAAGGAACAGGAACAGGTGCACCAGGTTATAAGTTTGATGATGAGTTTCATCCAGATTTAAAACACAGTGGGCCTGGGATATTATCTATGGCAAACTCAGGACCAGGAACAAACGGAAGTCAGTTTTTTATAACACATGTTGCTACAGATTGGTTAGATGGAAATCATACTGTTTTTGGTAAAGTTGTTGAGGGACAGGATGTGGTTGATGCTATTGCTCAAGACGATGAAATAAAAACAGTAAAAATAGTACGCGTAGGAGCAGAAGCCGAAAATTTTAATGCTATTGAAGCATTTAGAACTTTTGAAGGGGCACGTGAAGCACGTATAGCAGCAGAAAGAGAGGCGAAAGCAGCAGAAATGAATAAATATGCAGAAGGCTTTGAAGCGACTAATAGTGGGTTGCGTTATCAAATTCTTCAAAAAGGAACTGGTGTAAAAGCTGAAAAAGGGAAAACAGTTTCTGTTCACTATAAAGGGACTTTAACAGATGGAACCGTATTTGATTCTTCATATAAAAGAAACGCTCCAATAGATTTTGCTTTAGGAACAGGACAAGTAATCCCTGGATGGGATGAAGGTATTGGTCTTTTAAGTGTAGGTGATAAAGCACGTTTTGTAATTCCAAGTGACTTGGCATATGGTGCTCAAGGTGCTGGCGGTGTAATTCCTCCAAATGCTATTCTAATTTTCGATTTAGAATTGATGGATGTAAAGTAAATAAAATAATTTTATAAGAATAAGTGGATTTTTTGTTTTTATAAAATAAGAGTAACATAAATATAATTTTGGCGTCTCATGTACATGAGACGCTTTTTTTTGCGCTTAATAGTTGTATTTTTAATCAATCAATCAAAAATGAAAAACAAAGCTTTATTTTTTTTATTTCAGGTAGCTTTTATATTTAGTTGTTCAAAAAGTATTACATATACTCCTGAATTTATAGAACAAACTTCAGGGCGTTATTTATATAGCCAAGATGAGGTTGTAGATGTGTACTATGAAGATAATGAGTTATTCTTAAAATGGCGAGGCGCAGAGCGAATCAAGCCGATTGTTTTAGATGAAAACAAATTCTCTGTAATAGAAATGAACGCAATACTTCATTTTGTGATAAAACCAGAGACTGACACACAATATCTGTCAAAAATATCGAAAGCAGATAAAGACATTGTTTCCTATGATTATAAAAAAGTCTCGGATTCTTTTAAGGTGCCCAGTATGTATTTAAAAGAAAAGAATTATGAAAAAGCACTAGCTGGTTATTTAGAAATTCAAAAACAAGATTCATTAAGTATTTTTTTAAGTGAGCGGGCTTTCAATAGTTTTGGTTATAAGTTAATGCGAGAAAAAAAATACCAAGAAGCCATCGCGGTTTTCAAGATTAATGTGGCATTGTATCCCACTAGTGATAATGTGTACGATAGTTTGGCTGAAGCTTATCTGGGTGTGGGCGATAGCCTTCGAGCGTTAGATCATTACAAGAAAGCGCTACAGTATAATACGGGGAACAGGAGGGCTAAACGGTTTATCAAAAATTATAAGAAGCGAAAAGATACGTTGTAATTGTTTTTCTTTTTTAACTATTGGTAATGATTTTACGAATCCAATCGTTAGGAATCATGTCTATTGTTAAGTTAACACGCTCTGTACTTCCATAATTGTTCACGCTATGTGGGTCTGTAAGTTTTAAGTACCAGCATTCTCCTGGTTTCATTGGGACAGGAGTGTGATTTAAAAAAAAGGTTATGTTTTCCTTATTTAGAATGGGGATGGTTAGTCTAATAACCGATTTTTCAACTTCAAGACCTAAAGTAGGGTCTGTATGTTCTTTTACAACAGAACCAGGTGCTAAACGGAGTAGTCTAACTAGTGTGACTTTGGTATGCTTCCGAAAGGTATCGATAATGCTCATTAAATACGGGGACTTTATAAGTTCGGGAGTATCCATCCAATCTGTCCAAGAACCATCTGCATAATCGCTAGCAGGAGGCGGAAAGGGTAGGGAAGTGTCAACCAAATGCGCAGGAGCACATAATTGTATAACATTATAGTATTCAAAATTACTAAGTTTTAAGGCTTCAAATTCAGCAAGCATTTTATCGGTGTTAAATGTGAAAGGGAGTTTAATGCGATCTTTATTTTGAGGTAGCTGCTCTGTAGATTGTGTCATAATAGCTTTTATTAAGAGACTAAGATACTAAAACCACTAACGAAAAGTAAAATAAGCATTGTTTTGTTTTCTATAAAATAGCTTGTAAAAACTAAGTAATACTTAATTTAATGTGAAAAATAAGTACATTTATTATATGAAAAATACAATACAATTTGAAGATTTTACAAAAGTGGATTTACGTGTAGGAACTATTATCAAGATTAACAATTTTCCAGAAGCGAGAAACCCGGCATACCAATTAACTATAGATTTTGGAGGTCTAGGTATTAGGAAATCATCTGCACAGATTACAACATTGTATACAAAGGATGAATTGTTGAATAGACAGATTATAGCGGTAATTAATTTTCCAAGAAAACAAATCGCTAAATTTATGAGTGAATGCCTAATATTAGGTGCTGTGAATGGGAAGGATGTTATTTTATTAAATCCAGATCATCTTGTGGCAAACGGAAGTGTTGTTAGTTAGATTGATTCTCTAAAAATTAGTGTCCTTTATTTATGTTTTTTAAAATGGTATTAAAAAACAGTGAATTATCATAAGGTTTTAGAATGAGGTCATTCATTCCTGCTGCAATTATTTTTTGTCTTATTTCATCTGCTTCAACAGCAGTTAGAGCAACTATAGGGGTTTGTTTGTCAAATAAACGAATAGATATTGTCGTCTCATAACCATTTAGTTTGGGCATATTAATGTCCATTAAAATAAGGTGGTAATTGTTTTTTTTAGCCAGTACTATGGCTTCTTCGCCATTACTAGCTATGTCACATTTAAAATGTTTAGTTTCTAATATTTTTTTAGTAATTTTTTGATTAATTTTATTGTCATCAACAATAAGAATTAAACAGTTTTCAAAATGATCTTCAGTAGTGGTGTCCAGTAAACTTGAACATCTCGAGGAGGTGTTTGTACTTGTTAGACTAGCTTCTAAAGGCAGTGTAAAACTAAATGTAGCGCCTTCATTAGCTTTACTTATTAAGTGTATTTTACTACCGTGTAAGGCTAGTAGTTTTACAACTATTGGTAAGCCTAACCCTGTACCTTGATAGTTATAATTTGAATTTTGTATTTGCGAAAATTCATCAAATATAGAATTCTGTTTTTCTAGAGGGATACCAATGCCATCATCTGCTATAGTAAATTTAGAAAGGTATTTGCCTTGTTCTGTTATTTTAAGTAATTCTATTTTAACCCATATCGTTCCATTTTCATTAAACTTAACAGCGTTACCAATAAGGTTCATTAGTATTTGCGATAAGCGAATAGAGTCTCCAATTAATGCTTTAGGAATTTTAGAATCTACATTTATTATGATTTTGTTGTTGTTTTGTTCTAGGCCAAAAGCAAAAGACTGTGTAATACTGTTTATAAGAGTGTCTAAGTTAAAGGGCAGTTTTTCAAGTTTAATACCATTGCTTTCCATTTTGCTTAGCATTAAAACATCATTGATTAATGCGAGCAAATAATCTGCAGAGAACTTTAACGATGTTAAATCCGTTTTATGAGAGTCTTTAAGTTCTTTATCTTCTAATAATATTGAAGAAAGCCCAATAACACCATAAAGTGGCGTTCTTATTTCATGGCTTATAGTCGAAAAGAATTGTGTTTTTAGTTTAGAAAGTTGTTCTGCTTTGTTTTTGGCTTCTACAAGTTCTTTATTTTTTTTGGAGAGCTGATTAATGTATTTTTTTCGATTTTTAGCTAATACAAATATGGCGATTAAGCCTATTAGTAAAATTACAGATAATATAGTGGAAAGAATATTGAGGAATTTTGATTTTTGCACCATTTTTTTAGAAAAATCACGTTCTTTTTTAGCCGCTTGCGATTCGTTTTGATACATTTTTACTTCAAATTTGGCATTGATTTCTGTTAATAAAATCTCCTTTTCCAAAAGATGTATCTTAGCATCTATTTCATGTAATTTTTTTAGATAATAGTTGGATTTACTTAAATTATGTTTTTTTTCATAAGCCCGATGTAAATGTTTAAAAACTTTTGAAGCTTGATTAAAATATTGTTCTTCAGCTAAGTCTACAGATGTTTCTAAAGCTGTTATAGCTTTGTCGTATAAGCCAATAGAATTATAATAACACCCAAAAAGAATATTGAGGTTTAAATACATAATCTCATGATGCTTTTGCTGGTTTAATAATTTTTGTGTTTTTATTAAATATGGATAAGCTTTTTTAGGTTGTTTAACAAGTAGGTAGGCTTCGGCTATATTCATATATGAAGGAACCGGAATGTAACTTGATGGTTTGTTTTTACTAATCTCAATAGCTTTTAAGTAGTAGCCAATCATTTTTTTATAATTGAGTTGTGTTACCACCTGTACATTAGCTAGATCGTTGTATGCCCATGCAATTAAGCTATCGGTTTTAATTTGAATTGCTTTTTTTAAGGCCTTTTCTTGATACATTCTGGCTTTTACTGTATCTTTTATTAAATGATGTATATAGCCTAGTTCTGTGAATCCTCGAAATTCGTAGTATAGATTATTGCTCTTCTGTGCTTCTTCTACTAATTTAAAGCTATTTTTAATGGCTTTTGAATATTCGTATACTTTGAGGTATTCTTCTGCTTCGGATAACAGTTTGTTTAAACTATCGGCAGGGTATTCTTTATGGTCTTGAGAGTATGATATAGAATGGAATAGGCATAGAAAGCCCCCTAATAGAATTGAAAAATAGCGCATAACAAAGTTGGTTAGTCCTCTAATTTACTCATTACTAGTGTTAAATCAAAGTTATTTGTTTTTATATAAGCAGACTTTATAAAAAATAAAAAAACCGCTACTTAAATTAAATTTAAGTAGCGGTTTTTTTTCTTGTTGTTAAGTTAACTATATATCGTCGAAATCTATATCTGTAAAGCGACTTTCTGCTGCTTCAGAACTTGGTTTAGCCTCTGTATTTGTAAGAGGGGTATCATACTCTTTCTTAAAATCTTTTTGATGACGATCACTAATTACTTCATTTCCTTTCTCTGCAATAACATAATCTGTCATTTCTTGAAGTATGCTATTGAATTCATTAAAATCTTCTTTGTATAAATAGATTTTGTGTTTTTTATAGTGAAACGATCCATCATCATTAGTAAACTTTTTACTCTCTGTAATCGTTAAATAATAATCTCCTGCCTTAGTGGATCTAACATCAAAGAAGTAGGTGCGTCTTCCTGCTCTTAAAACTTTTGAATAAATCTCCTCTTTCTCCATCATCTCGTTATTGTGCATCGTTTTTGATTTTTATATAGTTATAAATTTAATAGACTCAAAAATCTAAAAAAAAATGAAACCATACAACAAATTATAGCATTTCTTTTGCATTTAATTGTTTTAAGTAAAGCTCTTTGTAGTATCCATCTGTGTTTATAAGGGTTTTATGAGTCCCTTTCTGTACAATTTTACCACCATCTAAAACGATAATTTGGTCTGCATTTTTAGCCGAAGAAATTCGGTGACTTACAATTATTGTTGTTTTGCCTACAGAAAGCGTGTCAATATTTTTTAATATTTTTTCTTCAGTTTCTGTATCTATAGCAGATAAGCAATCATCAAACAATAAAATTTGAGGCTTTTTTATAATCGCTCGTGCTATCGACACACGTTGTTTTTGCCCGCCAGATAAGGTGATTCCTCGTTCTCCCAAAACAGTTTCATATTGTTTGGTGAATTTTATGATGTTTTCATGTACTTCTGCTTCTTTAGCGGCTGTAATAACTTCTGCGTCAGAAGCCTCTTCTTTACCAAATTTAATGTTATTGTTTATTGTATCGCTAAATAAAAAGGCGTCTTGCGGAACGTAACCAATGGCATTTCTCAAGCTGTTTAAATTGAGTTTATCAACATTTTCTTCATCTATTAAAAGACTTCCTTTATTGATGTCGTATAAACGCCCAATAAGATCTAAAATGGTAGATTTCCCGGATCCTGTTTTTCCTATTATAGCTAAGGTTTCTCCTGCATTCACTTTAAAACTAATGCCTTTTAATGCTTGAATGTTCGTGTCGTCATAAGTAAAATGTACATGCTTAAATACAATGTCTCCTTTTATAGTAGAAGGCTCTTCAATCGTATTTTTAATTTCAGGCTCTACTTTTAGAAATTCATTAATACGTTTTTGAGAGGCTTCTGCTTGTTGCACAATAGAAGTTACCCAACCTACTGTTGCAACAGGCCAAGTTAGCATATTTACATAAATTATAAATTCAATAATGGTTCCTAAAGAAATTATACCATCCATATATTGTTTTCCTCCTATATAAATAACAAGAAGGTTACTAATACCAATAAGTAGTATCATCATTGGAAAAAAGAAAGCTTGTACTCTTACTAAGCTTAGCTGTTTTTCTTTACTCGTTATGGATAAGGTATTAAATTTTAATGCAGTTTGTGGTTCTATACCATAGGCTTTTATAACAGATATGCCGCTAAATGTTTCTTGAGTGAATGTAGATAATTTAGATAAGTATTGCTGTACAGCAGTACTTCGTTTATGAATCTGTTTGCTAATTTTATAGATTAGAATAGATAAGATTGGTAAAGGGATAATGGTATATAAAGTAAGCGTCGGAGCTTGTCTATACATAAAAAATAAAGCGACAACAAATAGTGTTATAGTGTTAATACCATACATAATTGCTGGGCCAGTATACATGCGTACCTTACCAACGTCTTCACTAATGCGATTCATTAAATCTCCAGTTCTATTTTTTTTATAAAAATTTAAGGATAGCTTTTGATATTGTTTATAAATCTCATTCTTGAGATCATACTCTATAAATCGGGAGACATTAATAATGGCCTGTCTCATAAAAAAGGTTAATATCCCAGTAGCTATAGCAGTTGCAATAATTATAAGAATGTACTTTAAGAGCTCGCTTTTGTAGTTAGTAATATCATTATTAGGGTTTTGGACCTGATGATTAACAATGTCTACTAAGGAGCCTATCAGTTTAGGTACGAATACTCTGAATAAATTTGAGCTTATAGTGATGATAATTCCTATAACTAGCTGAATTCTATACTTATAAAAATATTTTTTTAGATGCTGTAATTCTTTCATTTCCAGATTGAAATAAGGTGTTTAGTTAACATTTTCGTAAATTAATGCCTATATTTTTGCAATAAAACTAATATTAGATTATTTTTACCCGTTGTTTTTACATAATTAGTAATTAGCAGCTTAAACTAACTTAATTAAAACTTAAATGATTTCAGAAGTTATTAACACAAACGAATTACACAAAATAGATCCAGTTTTTGGGCAATTATCCTTTGACGGTCATGAACAAATAGTTTTTTGCAATGACAAAGATACAGGATTAAAAGCAATAATTGGTATTCATAATACGGTATTGGGACCTGCTTTAGGAGGCACTAGAATGTGGCAGTATAATAATGAATGGGAAGCATTAAATGATGTTTTGCGTTTATCTCGTGGTATGAGTTTTAAGTCGGCAATTACAGGATTAAACTTAGGTGGCGGTAAGGCTGTTATTATAGGCGATGTTAAAACTCAAAAAACACCAGCTTTAATGAAGCGTTTTGGAGAGTTTGTGCATTCTTTGAGCGGAAAATATATTACAGCAGAAGATGTTGGAATGGAAACCAGCGATATGGATTTAGTTCGCGAGGTAACGCCTTATGTTACTGGTATTTCTGAAGCTAAAGGTGGGGCTGGAAATCCATCACCAATTACAGCTTATGGCGTTTTTATGGGAATGAAAGCAGCAGCAAAGTATAAATTTGGAACCGATGTGTTAGAAGATAAATCTGTTATTATACAAGGTATTGGGCATGTAGGAGAGTCTTTAGTAGAGCATTTAACAAATGAAGGTGCAAAAGTTATTATTTCCGATATTAATGAAGCGCGATTAAATGAAGTAAGTGCTAAATATGGCGCTACCATTTATACTGGAAAAGATATTTATAGTGAAGCGGTTGATATTTATGCGCCTTGTGCTTTGGGAGCAACTATTAACGATGCAACAATTAATAATATTAAAGCAAAAGTAATAGCAGGAGCAGCTAATAACCAATTGGCAGACGAAAATAAACACGGGCAAATGCTTAAAGAAAAGGGGATTGTATATGCTCCAGACTTTTTAATTAATGCAGGCGGTATCATAAATGTATACGCAGAATTAGAAAATTACGGTAAAACGGAAATTATGCGAAAAACAGAGAATATATACAATACAACATTAGAAATTCTAACGAATGCAGAAGCTAATGATATCACTTCTCATCAAGCAGCGTTAAATATTGCACAAGGAAGAATAGATGCAAGAAAAAAAGAGAATATGAATGCATAAGTAATTCATAAAAAAGACTATTTTTGCAGGGCGAAAGTTATTTTAACTTTTGCCCTTTTTTAATGATAAATATATTAAAAGTTCTTTGTAAAGATGTTAAGTAGAAGACACATTAGAGTAAAAGTAATGCAAGTGCTATATGCATTTCAAGGTACAGAAAGCGATAGCTTTGTTAAAGATCAGAAATTCTTGCTTTACAGTATAGATAATATGTATAACCTATATTTGTTGTTAATGTCATTAATGATCGAAGTACAAAAACGAGCAGAAAGTCATTTAACGAAAACACAAAATAAATACTTAGCAACCAAAGAAGAAAAAAATCCCAATTGTAAATTTATTAATAATGAAGTGCTTCAAATGCTTAAGAATAATGAGCAGCTGAATGCTAAATTTATATCTCAAAATGTTAGAAATTGGGAATTAGACGATGAATATGTTGATCTTATTTTTAAAGCCATTCTAAAAAGCGAGCTTTATAAAACCTATATGGAAACAAGAACTTCTAGTTTTAAAGAAGATAAAGAGTTTTTGATCGATGTTTTTAAGGATATTATAGCGCCTAATGAGAAGTTGTATGACTATTTGGAAGATAAAAACTTAACCTGGCTGGATGATTTACCTACCGTAAATACTACAATATTGAAATTGCTAAGGAAGGTTAAAAACACATCAGATCAATTTCACTTTCTACCCAAATTGTACAAAGATCTAGATGATAAACAATATGCAATAGATTTATTTCGAAAAACCTTACTTAATCAAAGTGGATTATTAAACGAAATAGAAGGTAAAACAACCAATTGGGATGCAGATCGTATTGCTTCATTAGATAAAGTATTATTAAAAATGGGGATTTGCGAATTAAAGAGTTTCCCATCCATACCAACAAAAGTAACCATTAACGAATATTTAGAAATCTCTAAAGAATATTCGACTCCTAAGAGTAGTATTTTTATAAATGGAATTTTAGATAAGTTGGTTAAAGACTATCAAGAATCGGGTAAATTAAATAAAGTCGGGAGAGGTTTGATGTAAATAAAAAAATATTATTATTTTTACCGCCTTAAAAGTTAATTGATAACAAAAAATAAATAAGAAATTATGAAAAAAGTAGTACTCCTATTCAGCGCAATTTGCTTAATGGTTTTTACATCATGTAAAGACGATGCAGCAGGAAAAGTAGATGATAAAAAAGTAGAAGCAGCAGCAGAAAGAGATGCTAATGCATCAAATTTTCCAGTGATAAAATTTGATAAGGTAGATCACGATTTCGGAGAAATCATTTCAGGAACAAATGTAGAAACGGTATTTAATTATACAAATACAGGGAAATCTCCTTTAGTAATTACAGATATTAAGAGTTCTTGTGGTTGTACAATCCCTAAAGATTGGTCAAAAGAGCCATTAGCTCCAGGAGCAGCAGGTAGTTTTACTGTGAAATTTAATGGTAAAGGCGCGAATAAAGTTTCTAAAACAGTTACTGTAACTGCTAATACAGAAAAAGGAAGAGAAACAGTTAGAATTTCTGCTTTTGTAAAGCCAGATCCAAATGCACCTAAAAAACCAGCAGTTCCAACTGCATCTCCAGTAGTTAAGTAATGGAAAACATCACACAGTTTTTACCATTCATTTTAATGTTTGGTGTCGTTTATTTCTTTATGATAGCACCACAAATGAAACGTGCTAAGAAAGAGAAGCTCTTTGCTTCAGAATTGAAGCGAGGAGATAAAGTTGTTACTAAAAGTGGAATGCATGGCAAAATCGCAGAGCTTAATGATAAAGATAGTAGCTGCGTTATTGAAACAATGGCCGGTAAAATTAAATTTGACCGTTCTGCAATTTCTATGGAAATGAGTAAATCACTTAACACTCCAGTAAAAGAAAAATAAAATTCATAAAATGAATTATAAAAAAAGGCTTCCTAATAATTTAGGAAGCCTTTTTTTATGGGATATCCCAAAACGTATAGAATGTGGGCGTGAGTTTTGAAAGATTATTGGTAAATTTCTTGAAAACTAAAAAACAAGCAATACTTAATAGTTGTAACCTAACAAAACGTAACTCTTAAAAATATAAGTAACTATGTCAAGAATTAATTCATTAACGTTTAAAGAAAAAATAGGTTATGCTTTGGGAGATACTGCTGCCAACATCGCTTGGCGTACAATCGGACCATTTTTACCTATTTTTTATACAGACGTTTTTGGCTTAGGGACCTCTGCTGTAGCTTTATTGATTCTGGTGGTAAGATTAGGGGATGGGATTACAGATATAATAATGGGGGTAATAGCAGATAGAACTCGAACCCAATGGGGGAAGTTTAGGCCTTGGTTATTATGGACGGCGTTGCCTTTTGGGGTGGCTTTGATCCTTCAATTTACAACTCCAAACTTAAGTTTATCGGGGAAACTGATTTGGGCCTATGGAACATCAATATTTTATACCTTGGCATATACCGCCAATAATGTTCCTTATTCAGCTTTAATGGGAGTGATGACAGCAGATGTTAAGGAACGAACAGAACTGTCTTCATTTCGGTTTTTTGGCGCTTATTTAGGAGGAGTAATTGCAACAATAGGTGTTATTTCATTAGTGGATTTTTTGGGTAAAGGGGATCAGAACTTGGGGTATCAATATACAATGTATGTTTTAGCTTTTATTTTGGCCTCTTTTTCAATCATTACATTTATAACAACAAGAGAGCGCGTTTCAGAATTAGAAGTTGAAACGACAAATGTTAAAGACGATTTTAAAGATTTAGCGAAAAATAGAGCTTGGTTTATTCTATTGTTTTTGGGCTTTGTATTTGTCACTTATAATATTATAAAAGGGAGTTCTGTTATGTATTACTTTACGCATTACGTAAAGAGTAATCATCATTTTTTTAGAAATTTATCAGGATGGGGAGGTGCTAATGGTCTTGCAGGGTTGTATTTATTGGCGCTCTTGTTAATCTCTATGATTTCTACCCTTTTTGCGCCTTATTTAACAAAATTAATGGGTAAGGTAAGGCTGTTTATATTTGCTATAATCTTTTCTGCAGTTACTGTATCATTAATCTATTTTTTAGAGGACACAAATGTTGGTGGAGTTTTTATCTTAGGGATGCTTTCGGAATTTGGAGCGGGTTTAATGCCGGTATTGTTTTTTGCAATGCTCGGTGATGTTGCAGATTATTCCGAATATACGAATGGGAGACGCGCAACGGGTTTAATTTTTTCTGCTGGAACATTTGCAATGAAATTTGGTAGTGGCGTTGCGGGCGCTATTACATTGTTGGTATTAAATATTTATAATTATGATGGACAAGCTTTAATTAAAACAGAAGAAATGCTCCATGGCATAAAATTGAATATGAGCATCATTCCAGCTGTTTTTATAATGTTGGGAGTGCTTATTTTGTTTTTTTACCCTTTAAATACACAGAAAATGGAAATCATTCAGGGTACATTAAAAAAAAGAAGGAAAGCGAAATAGGAAAATAGAACAGCGTTTCTTTAGTTTGTCGATGCTTTGTAATAAGGTGCTATTGCGTTATTTAAAGTTTTGCGTTACACTTTATTTTTTCAGATTATTCATAATTATAGATGTTTATTTTAAAGAAAAACTACTTTCTAGTGTCGTTTCCGAGCTTCCACCTACAAATACTTTATAGTCTCCTGGTTCAACAAGATACAGACCATCATTATTGTAAAACCCTAAACTACTATTATCTAGTGTGATTGAGACGGTTTTCGTTTCCCCTGCCTTTAATGCGATCAATTCAAACCCTTTTAATTCCTTTACAGGACGCGTTAAGCTTCCTACAAGATCCCTAATATAGAGTTGTGCAACTTCCTTGCCATTTACATTACCTGTATTGGAAACATCGAATGAAACAATAATTTTAGTTCCTATAGGAACTGAAGATTGACTTAATCTTAAGTTGCTATACTCAAAAGAGGTGTAACTTAAGCCATAGCCAAAAGGGTATAAGGGGGTATTATCCACATCAGAATAATGAGACCAGAAAACCATTGTTGGATCTGCCAAAGGAACAGGTCGTCCTGTACTTTTATAATTATAATAAATAGGGGTTTGCCCTACGTTTCTTGGAAAAGTCATAGGTAATTTTCCACTCGGGTTGTAATCACCATAGAGTACTTGCGCAACAGCATTACCTGTTTGCGTGCCTAATTGCCATGCTTCTACAATAGCGGGAATATGCTTATCTGCCCATGTAATTGCTAGGGGTCTCCCGTTGTTTAATACTAGAACAACATTTTTATTTGCTTGGTATACTTTTTCTAATAACTCTTGTTGTACACCAGGTAGTTGTAGGTTTGTTCGACTTCTACCTTCTCCGCTTTGAAAACCATGTTCTCCTAATACAATAACAACTACATCGGCTTGTTTTGCTGCTGTTATAGCCTCGCTAAATTGGCTTTTATCAGTTGTATTTATAGTTAGTTCGTTTACAAAATCGGTTTTTCCAATAGTTAAATCTGCTCCTTTTTTGTACACAAGTGTATTGCCTTTATAACGTTGCATACCTTCCAATACCGAAACTGCAGTATTGTCTTCCGCTCCTAAGCGCCAACTCCCCAAAGGGCTATTTTTATCGGAAGCTAATGCACCTATTAGCGCAATTTTTTGACCTTCTTTTTTTAGAGGAAGTATCTTATTTTTATTTTTTAATAAAACAATCGATTTTTTAGCCATATCCAAAACGATATCATGATTTTTTTTGCTTCCTATTTCTTGTTTCTCTCTAGATTCATTACAATATTTATAAGGGTCATCAAATAGACCTAATTCAAATTTAACACGTAAAATACGTTTTACAGCATCATCTATAAGTGACTCTTTAACAGTATCCTCTTTTACGAGTTTAACTAATTCTTGAATATAAGCATAGGATTCCATGTCCATATCGGAACCGGCCTCTACACCTATGCGGGTTGCTTCTCTTTTGTCTTTTACGAGACCCCAAGTTACCATTTCACTTATAGAAGCCCAGTCTGAAACAACAAACCCTTTCCAATTCCATTCGCCTTTTAAAAGATCGCGTTGTAAATAATGGTTTCCTGTAGCGGGGATCCCATTAATTTCATTAAAAGCATTCATAAAGGTTTTAACATTAGCCTTTGCAGCAGCTTTAAAAGGCGGTAATATTAAATTGTGTAATGTGGCTCCACTTATGTCTACAGTATTATAATCTTTTCCGGCCTCTCCAAAGCCATAAGCAGCAAAATGTTTAGCGCAAGCGGCAATGGTGTTAGGGAGCGATAAGTCTTGTCCTTGAAAGCCTTTAATACGAGCTTCTGCAATCTTGCTTCCTAGAAAAGGATCTTCTCCTCCACCTTCCATAACGCGTCCCCATTTGGCATCCTGAGAGATGTCAATCATAGGAGCGAAGGTCCAGTTAATCCCTGCAGCAGAAGCTTCTTTGGCAGCCATAGTGGCCGAGTTTTTTATAGCTTCTAAATCCCAGCTAGCACTTTCGGCTAAAGGGATTGGGCTTAGAGTTTTGTAACCATGAATAACGTCAAAGCCTATAATTAATGGGATGCCTAAACGCGATTCTTCGACGGCGATTTTTTGAACAGCTCTTACAGCTTTAACCCCTCTAACATTAAGCATAGAGCCTACCCATCCATTTTTTAGGTGATTGTATTTTTTTTTAGCATTGCCTTCTGTAGGTGTTGGGCCTGTAATATCCCAAAACCCATTGTATTGATTCATTTGCCCAACCTTTTCTTCTATAGTCATTCGTTTTAATAATGAATCTACTTTCGCTTCAATGATGGCATCGGAATTAGTCTTTGAAGTGGTTACTTGGTTGTCTTTTTTACACCTCATAAAGGTTAAAATTATTAATGCTAAAATAATGAACTTGGAAAATGTATTATTTTGCTTGTAGTTAATTTTCATAATGAATTTAAAATCTACAGTAATCAGACTTGATACAAATTAATTACCGATCTGTTTATATAGTGTATAAAATTACAGCAAAGAATAGCTTGTTATTGATCCTAAATAGTCAAATGATGGTATTATTTATAATATTTGAAGTGTTTAAAAAGGGGGGGGCTTAGGAGGAAAATTAAAAAAAACATTTTTAAGGGAAAAAGAAAAATGTAAAAGGAAAAAGAACGAATTATTTATAAGACTCTTTTTATACCTATAAATTCACGTTTAAATTCAGTAGGGGTACAATTGTTTATTTTTTTAAAGATTCTATTGAAGTTTGCAATGTTGTTAAATCCACATTTAAAACTAATTTCTCCAACGCTTAAATCTTCTTCGAGTAATAAGCGTTTAGCATGGCTTATTCTAGTGCTATTTACATAGTTAATAAAGGTTTTTCCTGTACGGTTTTTAATAAACCTATTAAATGAAACGGGACTCATATTTATAAGTTCAGATATTTCATTAAGAGTAATTTTGTTTTGAAAGTTTTTCTGAATATAGTCATATACGATTTTTATTTTAGAACTGTTTTCAAAATCTTTCATTTGAGAAAATGAGGTGGATAGCATTTTCTGATTCTTTGAATTAGCCAGGTCATATAGAATAGATATAAACTCTAAATAATAATCAATACCTACAGTTTTAGACAGGTTATTCAATCTAGGGGCTATGTCAATAATTGTTTTTTTTGAGAATAAAATACCATGAGTAGATCTAATAAACATGTCTTTAATAGGTTTAAAAACTTTTCGAGCAAGTAGTTTATCATCTAATAAATCGTTGTTTATGTGTATTGTTATTTCATGTATTTTTTTGTTTGTACACTTGTGAAGTTCCCAAACATGAGGTAGGTTTGGGCCTACTAAAACAAGTTCTATATCACCAATTTCATCAATATGGTCTCCTATTATTCTTCTAACTCCTTTTCCATTTTTAATAAAGTTTAATTCATATTCAGGGTGAAAATGGATCGGAAAATCAAAATCATCTTTAACTCTTTCATAAACCAAAAAACTATCTTTAGGGGTTAATTGTGTTATTTCTCTATGTATGTCTTCTAGCATATTTTACAAGGGGTTTATTAAATTTATGTTAAAAACATATTAATATTTGATAGAATTCTATTAGCTATCTGGCTATAACAAAGCTAGATTTGTATGTAACAAAAAGGAGTATTTCAATACTACTCTCATATAGATATTATTTTGTCATCCCCTAAAATAATAAATCAAATTCAATATATAAAATGTAATTATTAACGAATTCCAAACTATGAAAAATAACTTTTTTAGAAATGCACTAGCCTTAGGGATGTTAATGTTAGCTTTAGGAGTTTATTCTCAAGATATTTCAGGGACAATTTCTGATGAAAATGGCCCTTTACCAGGAGCTAATATCATCGTTAAAGGAACGAAAAATGGTACAATTTCTAATTTTGAAGGGAATTATACATTAAACGAAGTCGTTCCCAATGCAATTTTGATAATTACTTATCTTGGATACCTACCTCAAGAGGTTCGTGTTACTGGACAACCTAACATAAATATAACATTGCTAAAAGATAATTCTAAGTTGGATGAAGTCGTTATTATTGGTTATGGAACAAAGAAAAAAGCGTTAGTAACTGGAGCTATTTCAAGTGTTAAAGCAGCCGATATTCAAACACAGTCTAACCAAAGAGTAGAGCAAGTATTACAAGGTCGCGTGTCTGGTGTAAATATAATATCATCGTCAGGCGCTCCTGGAGCATCAGCTCAAGTCAGAATCCGAGGGTTAGGAACAAATGGAGATAATGCAAGCCCTTTGTATATTGTAGACGGATTAAAAGTATCGAGCATAGAAAATATAGCACCAAGCGATATCGCGAGCATAGAGGTACTTAAAGATGCTGCTTCTGCTGCTATTTATGGTACAGAAGGCGCAAATGGTGTTATTCTATTAACTACAAAGCAAGGGCGTAAAGGCGAAACATTAGTTAGTTATAATACGCAAATGGGAACTCAATTTGTGAAAACAGAAATGGAGTTGATGAATGCCGATCAGTTTGTACAATATATGCAAGAAGCAGGACAAACCGATGTTGTTGCTAATGGGGTAGACACTAATTGGTTAGACGAGGTTTTTGAAACTGCTTTTTTTCAAAGGCATGATTTAACAATTTCTGGAGCTTCAGAAAAAACAAGTTTTTTGTTTTCTACGTCATTACTAGATCAAGATGGAATAGTTGGTAAAGCAAACTCTTCGTTTAAACGTTATTCTTTTAGGTCTAATTTAAAAACGGAGGCTAAAGATTGGTTAGAAGTTGGAGTGAACGCAGCATATACCAATGTAATTAGTAGGGGGATTCCTCAAAATGATGATACCCGAGGGGTTATACAAAATACATTAATCATTGACCCATTAACACCTGTAACCTACAATAATAATTCAGAAATACCACAATCTGTTTTGGATAATGCTACGGATTTTAATGTGCCTTTGTTAACAAATGATAACGGTGCAGTATATGGGTACCCAACGTATTCCACAGGAGAAGTTTTAAATCCAGTAGCTTATGCTAATGAAATTGCGAATAGTAAGCAAGATGATGGGACGTTACTCTTATCTACTTATGCTAAAGTACGATTAATGGAAGGGATCTCTTTTACAACGCGATTTGGATTAGAACGCGGGAATTTCTTCAATAAAAAAGAGAACACTGTATTATATTATGTTAGTTCTGAGGCTAGTAATACAGTCGCAAATATTACTGAAGGAATTACGAGAAGCACGAAATGGCTGTGGGAGAATTTTGTTAATTACGAAAAGCAAATAGGAAAACACAAATTTAATATTTTATTAGGATATTCGGCAGAGCAAACAAGGGTTCCCTTTTTTAATTTATCAGGAACTAATGACGGAATTTATTCAGATCCATACCTTTCATTTCTTACGTCATCTGCAAAAGGAAATATCTTTAAGGATAACTTAACATCGGGATTTGGGCGTTTATCTTATGATTATAAAGAAAAATATTTGGTAGAAGGTTCATTGCGGTACGATACCTCAGATAAGTTTCCAGAGTCTAATAAAAGTGCTTGGTTTCCTGCGATATCGACTGGATGGGTTATTTCAAAAGAGGCGTTTTGGAATGCTAATTCAAAAATAAACTTTTTAAAAATTAGAGGGAGTTGGGGGCAAAATGGAAGTAAAAACAACTTAATCGGCAATGCGGATATTATAGATTTGTTAACCAATTCACCAGGATATCAAGGATTGCCATTGGAATATGAAGGCGATGCAGGAATTTTATTTGGTAATATTCCAAATAATAATTTGGTATGGGAAACTTCAGAGCAATTAGATTTTGGAATAGAAACTCATGCTTTAAGGAATCGTTTAAGCTTAAGTGTAGGGTATTATATAAAGGATACTAAAGACTTGCTAATTACAGATGGGAGTTTAATTACGCCGTTATCAGCGGGAGGAGATATTCAAGAATTTAATGGAGGGAGTATAAGAAATAAAGGATTAGAAGTAGAATTGGGTTGGTATAATACTACAGATTCAGGATTTAGGTATGGTATAAATTTAAATATGTCAACCTTAGATAATGAAGTGACAGAAATTGCAAAAGTAGGAGGCGATGGGTTCTTACAAGGTGCTGGAGCACCTCAAAATCAAGATGGAATTACTAGATTCGAAGAAGGTAAGCCCATTTGGTATTTTTACGGTTACCAAACTGCTGGTATAGATTCGCACACAGGAGCGCTTATTAAAGTAGACCAGAATAATGATGGAGTATTCAATAATGAGGACAAAACAGAAATAGGTACGCCTCACCCAAGTTTACTATATGGAGGAAATGTTAGTTTAGGATACAAGAATTTTGATTTCGCAGTTCAATTTCAAGGGACATATGGAAACGATATTATAGCAACTTACCACCAGCCTTCTAGGCCAATAACCAATAAGCCTATCCATTTTTTTAATGATAGATGGACACAACCTGGTGATAATGCTTCATTTCCATCGGCAGAGAATGTCATCCAAGCTTATGAGACCGATTTGGTTGTAGAAGATGGATCGTATACGAGAGTAAAGCAAATACAATTAGGATATACGTTACCAGAAGGTTTTGCAAATAGTGTTTATTTAAAAAAAATGAGGTGTTATGTGTCATTAGATAATTATTTTACATTTACTAAGTATAAAGGATTGGATCCAGAAACAGGTAGTTTTAGAGCCAATGCTATAGGGGTTGATAGCGGTTACTACCCTGTTCCCGCAACGGCCTTATTTGGGGTGTCTGTTGATTTTTAATCAAAAAAAAGAAAATTATGAAAAAAATAATTTTAAGCGTATTAACTTGTCTGTCATTATTATGGTTAAATTCTTGTGAAGATGATTTTGTCGAAAATCCTAAGATAGGATCCATAAACTCAGAGACTTTTTTTGATAGTCCAGAGAATGCAGAATTTGCCATTGTTGGTCTGTACGATTTATTACAATTTACTTATGGTCAAGATTGGCATAGTGCTTTTTTTGTAAAGTTACTACCAGGGGACGATGCAAATGCGGGAGGAGGAAACTCTGGAGATCAGCAACAGTTGCAGGATATAGATGATTATACAGCTGTGTCTACAGCTAACCCTTCAATCGCAAATGTATGGGGGAATTTTTATAAAACAATTGCTTTGGCTAATTTAATAATAGAAAAGGTTGAAGCAGGAAACTTAGTAAATAAAGAAATTCTTTTAGCTGAAGCTAAATTTTTTAGAGCTTGGTCTTATTTTGAATTAACAACAATGTTTGGCGATATTCCATTGCGAAAGAAACTGCCTGTAAATGAAAGTGAAATTCCCCTTAAAAAGTCCTCAAGAGCAGATATATATGCTTTTATAGAAGCCGATTTGTTGGCAGCAATAGCAGCATTACCAGATAAGGGAGCTGTACCAGTTCAATATAGAGTGTCAAAAGGAGCAGCACAAGCTTTAATGGGAAAAATGCTAGTGTTTGATGAAAGGTATCAAGAGGCCATTCCGTTTTTTGTCGCTGTAATAAGTAACCCAGCATTCGGTTTGGAGACAGATGTTAATACTGTTTGGTCGCAAAGTACAGATTATGGGAAGCAATCTTTGTTTGAGATTGGCTATGTTTCTACAGAAGGCTACGACTGGGGAGGAGCTAATTTAGAATGGGGAGGTCGTGTAGAAAGTAATTTACATATTCAATTAATGGGACCTAGAGGTGATGGTATTTTTGAAAATATAGGCGCCATAGGATTATCTAATGGTTGGGGATTTAATTTACCAACAAGTAAATTAATTAATGCCTTTAATAATGTAGGGGATACAGATCGTAAAGCGGCAAGTTTAATAGAGGAAGCAGATTTTATTGCCGCCGGTGTAGCGGTTAATCCTCCTGCAGGTGGGATTTGGGATTATGAAGGAGCTATTAGAACGAAATACGCTACTCGCCCTGAAGATACCTCTACAGGAGGAGTGGGGGAACTTAATTATACTACAAACTGGCGTCTGTTTCGTTATGCAGAAGTATTATTATTAGCCGCAGAGGCATACAATAAGGTAGGACAAGATGCGGCAGCAAGAGCAGAACTTAATAAGGTAAAGCTAAGAGCTGGTTTGCCTCCAGATGAGACGTCATCAGGAATGGCATTGTTTGATGCTATTGTAAATGAAAAATTCTTGGAACTTTCTTCTGAAGGACAACGTTTTTGGGATTTAGTAAGATGGGGCTTAGCTTCAACTGAATTGTCAGGGACAGGTTATACTTCTAAGAATAACTTATTCCCTATTCCTATTAACGAGATTAATCTTAATGATGCTTTAACTCCAGCAGATCAAAATCCAGGGTATTAAAAAAGAATAATAGGTTTTGTTTTATTTGAATCTATTTAGTCCAAACAGCGTACAAGAGTATGCTGTTTTTTTTTAACTGTAGTAATTCAGTAGATTATTGAGTTGTAAGGGCGGCGTCTAGAATGCGCTAAGTCCTTTAATTTATTTAAAGCTGAAAATAAATATAAATCATACTCAATTATTAAAAAAAATAATTAAGCTTTTGCTATTCTCTAAAAAGCTATTAATTATCACTTTTATGCTTTTGTTATTTTAAGTAATTAGAAGATATAGTTTGTTAGAAAGTACGTAAATCTGCACCCATTTATAAAATACTATAGCGTACAAGTGAATACAAAATATATTTAAAAAAACAAGACCTTATATCACTTCAAGTTATGTCGATTTTACTGTTTTATACAATGAAATCAAAAGAAATTTAAGTTACGATTACGGTCCGTTAAGCGCTTTTTATTATTTTTTGTATTTATCATGCAATCCCTTATTTTGTAGTATCATAGGTTTTATTTTATCCAATCTGGAGTGTTTAGTAGCATCTCGTTTAGCGCTAACGATATGTTCACAGTATTCACGTTGTTTAGATGGACTTAACCCTTCGAAAGCATTTTTATAATTTTCGTCTGCGTCTAAAGCCGTTTGGAGTTCTTGTGGAATGATGGTTTCCTTTTTACTTCTATCTGGCTTTATTTCTTTACCTAATTTTTGGTTTTCTATGGCCTCTTTAATATAGGCGAGAACAAGGTTTTTGTTGACCTCTTTTATAGAGTTAAAACGCATTTGTCTTAAAGCTTTGGTTTTGTTTTCTTGAGCATTTACTAAGAGATTATAGTCATCTTTTAGAAATACACCATTAAAAAACCAGATACCAAAATGCTTTTTGAAGGCACCAATACCAACTACATTTTTACCATTTAATGTGTAAACAGGAGCATTCCATTTTAAGGTTTCCTTGAGTTCTGTAGTGTTTATAATGCTTCGTAAAAGGATTAATGCCTCTTCAAAATGCATATTCATTTCTATGTATTCGTCGATTGAATGTACTTTTTTCATATGCTTTTTGTATTTAGAAATGAGAAGGTTTTACTGTTGTTGATGCGATGTATTTTAATACGATTTATCAAGTCCTAATCTTAATAAAGAAAAGCGGTGTTCCTAATAATTAAGGAAATTAATACTACTACAAAATATGAAAATAAAAAATCCTAACATAATTGTTAGGACTTTTTAAAGGATCTATTATGTTTTTCTGTTTCTTTTAGTAAAGGTTATTTATAGTTTTCCTAATAGCAACCAGATTGGTTAATAGGGGTTCTAAATTATCTAAATGCAGCATATTTGCACCGTCACTTTTTGCATTTGCAGGATCAAAATGTGTTTCTATAAATAGGCCGTCCACATTATTTACGATACCAGCACGAGCTATTGTTTCAATCATATCTGGTCTTCCTCCAGTAACACCAATGTTTTGATTCGGTTGCTGTAAAGAATGCGTAACATCTAAAACGGTTGGCGCATAGGCTCTCATTGTAGGGATGCCACGAAAATCTACGATCATATCTTGGTAACCAAACATCGTCCCTCGGTCTGTAATCCAAGCTTTATCACTCCCCGAATCCTTTACTTTTTGCACCGCATGTTTCATTGCTTCCGGACTCATAAACTGCCCTTTTTTAAGGTTTACCACTTTTCCTGTTTTGGCTGCAGCAACGACTAAGTCTGTTTGGCGTACTAAAAAAGCAGGAATTTGTAATACATCTACATATTGGGCAGCGAAAGCAGCATCACTAGCTTCATGAATGTCTGTTACTGTAGGAACATCAAATTTTTCTGAAACTTTAGCTAATATTTCTAGCGCTTTTTCATCCCCGATACCAGTAAAACTATCTATACGACTGCGATTGGCTTTTTTAAAACTCCCTTTAAAAACATAAGGGATTTCTAATTTGTTTGTGATTTCAACAACCCGCTCTGCAATTTTAAAAGCCATGGCTTCGCTTTCAATTGCGCAAGGCCCACATAAAAGGAAAAAATTATTGGCGTTTGTATGTTTTATTTTAGGAATATCTTGAAGCTTCATTTTCGAGTGTATTTCAAATTAAAAGCAAAGATACTATTAATGCTGAATTTATTTCTGTTTCTTTTTAAATAGAAATTTAAATAAAAAAAGGGCTTATTTTTAAAAGTATAGGGTTGTTTTAAATACGGATTAGTATTTAAACGAAAGCGTAAGGAATTAAAAAAGAATAATATTTTTGCTCATATAAAGAGACTTGTTGTTAGGCGATTAGCCCGTAAATGCGTTAAAGAACTTAATCGGAGCTCAAAAAATAGATAAAAAACTATAAATACATAAAAAATGAGTACCTTTGCACGCTTAAAATAAGGCACTAAGATTATGGCTAATATTAAAAACATCGCAATTATTGCGCACGTAGATCACGGGAAAACAACTTTGGTAGATAAAATTATGTATCACTGCCAATTGTTTCGTGAGAATGAAAACACTGGAGATTTAATTCTAGATAATAATGATTTAGAGCGTGAACGTGGTATTACCATTACGTCTAAAAATGTTTCTGTAATATATAAAGATACTAAAATAAATATTATAGATACCCCTGGTCACGCCGATTTTGGAGGTGAAGTAGAGCGTGTATTAAATATGGCAGATGGTGTTTTATTGTTGGTAGATGCTTTCGAAGGCCCTATGCCACAAACACGTTTTGTACTGCAAAAAGCGATAGATTTAGGTCTTAAACCTTGTGTAGTTGTAAATAAAGTTGATAAAGAAAACTGTACGCCAGAAGAAGTACATGAAAAAGTATTCGATTTAATGTTCGAATTAGGCGCCGAAGAATGGCAGTTGGATTTTCCTACCGTATATGGTTCGGCAAAAAACAATTGGATGAGTGACGATTGGCAAAACGAAACGGAGAATATAGAACCATTATTAGATATGGTTATCGAGCACATTCCTGAGCCTAAAATCCCAGAAGGAAATACACAAATGTTAATTACTTCGTTAGATTTCTCTTCATTTACTGGACGTATAGCCATAGGGCGTTTAACACGTGGTGAACTAAAAGTAGGACAAAATATTTCTTTAGTAAAAAGAGACGGTTCTATTGTAAAAAGTAAAATTAAAGAACTTCATATTTTTGAAGGTTTAGGCCGTAAAAAAGTAGAAGAAGTACAAACAGGAGATATTTGTGCTATTGTAGGTCTAGAAGGATTTGAGATAGGAGATACTGTTGCAGATTTTGAAGCGCCTGAAGGCTTAAAAACAATTGCTATCGATGAGCCAACAATGAGCATGTTATTTACTATTAACGATTCGCCTTTCTTTGGTAAAGACGGAAAGTTTGTAACCTCTCGTCATATTAAAGATCGTTTAACTAAAGAATTAGAGAAAAACTTAGCATTACGAGTAGAGGAGACAGGAAGTGCAGATAAGTTTATGGTTTTTGGACGTGGTGTATTACACTTATCTGTTTTAATCGAAACAATGCGTCGTGAAGGTTATGAGTTGCAAATTGGACAGCCACAAGTAATTATTAAAGAAATTGATGGTGTAAAATGTGAGCCAGTAGAAGAAATGACAATCGATTTACCAGAAAGTGTTTCTGGAAAAGCGATTGAAATGGTGACACTTCGTAAAGGAGAAATGTTGTCTATGGAAGCTAAAGGTGAGCGTATGGTTTGTGAGTTTATAGTGCCTTCTCGTGGTATTATTGGGTTGCGTAACCAGTTATTAACAGCAACAGCAGGAGAAGCTATTATGGCACACCGTTTTAAAGAGTATCAACCTTTAAAAGGAGGTATTCCAGAGCGTCAAAATGGATCTTTAGTATCTATGGAAAAAGGAACAGCTATCCCATATTCTATAGATAAATTACAAGATAGAGGGAAGTTTTTTGTAGATCCAGGAGAAGATATTTACGAAGGTCAAGTGATTGGAGAAAATTCTCGTGGTGATGACATGACGGTCAATATTACAAAAACAAAAAAACTAAGTAACGTACGTTCTTCTGGAGCAGATGATAAGGCAAAAATAGTTCCTGCTATTAAGTTCTCTTTAGAAGAAGCATTAGAATACATACAAAAAGATGAATATGTAGAAGTTACACCAAATTTCTTAAGATTACGTAAAGTGTTTTTAACAGAAGTTGAGCGTAAAAGAAATAAAAGCATCTAGAAATTTATAGATTAACTATATTTTTAAAGAGGAATTCTATTTTAGAATTCCTCTTTTTTATGACTAATAATATTAGATTTAAGTTCAGATTAAATAGTGAATATGCTTAATTTGACTTAATTAAAGGACTATATAAAGATTAAAATTATGGAATTATTTGGAATTACAGGAACTGAATATATTGGTTATTTAGCGTCGTTAATGGTTTTGTTGTCTTTTACAATGAAAAATGTAAAAAAACTACGTTTGGTAAATATGACAGGCTGTATTTTGTTTATTGTCTATGGCTTTTTAATGCCTACATTAAGAGTTGGACTCCCTATCATTATTGCTAATGCTGCGATATTACTTGTAAATGCTTATTATTTATTTTTTAAGAAGTAGAAGCTTAGGGCCTTTATTCTAAAAAATAAAAGTGAATATTGACTAGCTATGACTGATTGAAGTCTTAAAATTAAAGCAAAAGATAATTAATCGTTTTAATATCTATATATTGCATATTACTTAGATAATTTTAATATATATAAATAAAGTCATGAAGAATCTTTCTATTATCCTGTTGTTGTTTTCGTATACAATTTCATCACAAAATATAATTCCACTTGAAGAAGGGAATGTAGGTATTGGAACAACTGATCCTTCTACAGAATTAGAAGTTGTAGGGACTGTAAAAGGAACACAAGCAGTGTTTACAAATAATGTAGATGGAGAACATCCGCTACAGTTGGGAGAGTTTTTGGAGAATGATGGTGTTCATAACATGAGGTTTTATGTTAATAGTAATAATGCAGATAATGAGGCAAATCTTTTAGAAGGATGGCTTGATAAAAATGGAAACCGAAGACTGATACACCTTTTTAGAGGAAGAGGAGCGTATATTGGGTATTATGATTCTGATGGTAGAGAATTTTTTAAATTAGATCATTCTAACTCAGAAGCCCATAAAGTTTTTATGCAATTACCAAAGCCAGATTCTAGAATAGTTATAGGAGGCTATGCAGATTATATGCCTGAGCATAAGTTTCTAGTGAAAGATGGTAGCGCTTTGATTGAAGGAAATATTTTAACAAATAGTAATATTGGTATTGGAACGAGTTCATTTACTGATGAAGGTGAATCTTACAGGTTGTCTATTTCTGGAAAAATGAGAGCACATGAAGTAAAAGTTTATACAGATTGGGCTGATTTTGTTTTTGAAAAAAAGTATAAATTACCAACTTTAGAAGCCGTTGAAAAATTTATAAATAAAAATGGCCATTTAAAAGATATTCCAACAGCTAAAGAAGTTGAAGAACAAGGTATAGAAATAGGTAATATGAATAAGCTATTACTTCAAAAAATAGAAGAACTTACTTTGTATGTTATAGATTTAAAGAAAGAAATCGATATTTTAAAAACTAAAGTAAAAGAGAATTAGTGGTTTTTTGAGAGTATTTGTATAAACTTATAGAAAAAGTGCATTTGAAGTATTATTCTCAGAGGAAAGGTCATAATAATATGTTACTTTCATACCATTAAATTAATAAAATAGATAATACTTATTTTTTTAGTCAAAAAATATAGTCCAGATTATAAGCAGCTTTGGGATGATTTTATTTCTGAAGCCAAGAATGCTACATTTTTATTTAAGCGTGATTTTATGGAATACCATAAGCAGCGTTTTACGGATTATTCCTTGTTGGTCTTTAAAATAAATAAACTCATAGCTGTTATTCCAGCGAATAGAGAAGGGCGTATTTTGTATTCTCATCAAGGCTTAACCTATGGCGGGCTAATTTCTAAAGGCACTTTAAAACTGAATGATACTATAGCTGCCTTTAAAAAGGTGTTACAGTTTTTGGAATCGAGAGATATAGTCACATTTAATATAAAATTAATTCCTTCAATTTATACGGTTATCCCAAGTGACGAATTACAATATTTATCATTTTTACTACATGGAGAATTGTATAGAAGAGATGTGTTGGCAGTTGTTAATAATAGTATTAGGCTAAGCATTTCAAAAGATAGAAAAGAAGGTGGAAAGCGAGGTGTTAAAAACAAACTTATAGTAAAAGAAGAGTCTGATTTTAATGCATTTTGGAATACGATACTAATCCCAAATCTTTCTAAAAGATATAAAGTAAAGCCAGTACATAGCTTGGAAGAAATCAGTAGGCTTAAAAAAAAATTCCCTAAAAATATCAGGCAGTTTAATGTTTATAAAGGAAATGAACTTGTTGCTGGAACAACTATTTTTGAAACAAAATATGTTGCGCATTCTCAGTATATTTCAGGAAATGAAGACAATAATGCTTTAGGATCCTTAGATTTTTTACATTTACATCTCTTGGACACTGTGTTTGCTTCCAAACCTTATTTTGATTTTGGAATATCAAATGAAAATAACGGGAAGAATGTAAACAAAGGGCTTCAGTATTGGAAAGACGGTTTTGGAGCAAGAACAATAACACAAGATTTTTATAGTTTAAAAACGAGTAAGCACCTCCTTTTGGATACAATATTGTTATGATAAAATTTTTAGACTTAAAAAAGATTAATGCACGTTTTGAAGATGAATTTCACGATGAATTCAAACAATTTTTAAAATCAGGACATTATATTTTAGGACAATCGTTATCTAATTTTGAAATCCAGTTTGCTAAGTACTGTGGGACTAGACATTGTGTAGGTGTTAGTAATGGATTAGATGCTTTAACGCTTATCTTTAAGGGGTATATGGGGCTGGGAATCTTAGAAAGAGGAGACGCTGTAATAGTGCCAGCAAATACTTATATAGCGACCATTCTTTCAATAGTTAAAGTGGGGTTGATCCCTGTTTTTGTTGAGCCGAATTTAAGGACTTTTAATATCGAAGCAACAGAAATCAAAAAGTGTATTTCAACTAAAATAAAAGCAATTTTAATTGTTCATTTATATGGTCAGTTATGTGATATGGAACCTATTAATAGTTTGGCTAAAGAAAATAATATGCTGGTAATTGAGGATGCTGCTCAGGCGCATGGTGCTATTCAAACAAGAGGAAATAAGAAAAGGAGATCAGGGAATTTAGCAGATGCAGCAGCTTTTAGTTTCTATCCGAGTAAGAATTTAGGTGCTTTGGGAGATGCTGGTGCTGTCACGACCAATAATTGCAAATTAGCCGAAGTTATATGTAAGCTTCGTAATTATGGTGCCTCAAGTAAGTATATTAATGAATTGGTTGGGAACAACAACAGACTAGATGAAATTCAAGCTTCTTTTCTAAGTGTTAAACTGAAGTCTTTAGATAGAGATAATGAATTAAGACGGAGAATAGCAAAACGATACTTGTCAGAAATAAAGAACAAAAAAATTAAGCTTCCATTTTATAATCATTCACTGAATCATGTCTTTCATTTATTTGTTGTATTAGTTGAAGATAGAGATGTATTTATTGAATATTTAAAAAATAATGGAATAGAATCTTTAATTCATTATCCTATAGCACCGCATCAACAAAGGGCATTAGAGAGCTTTAAATCTTTAAAATTACCAATCACAGAAGTAATTCATAGGACTTGTGTTAGTATTCCTATTAGTCCAGTTTTATCTGAAAAAGAAGTTTCAGAGATTATAGCAGTTATTAATGTTTATTAATTGAATAGAATAAGAAATTATATAAATAATAATGTTTTAGTTAAGATTGCTTCTCTTAACTCTATTTCCATATTTATAAAAATTATAACAGGGTTTTTAACGTCTAAAGTTATAGCAGTTTTTATTGGTCCAGAAGGTATAGCAATAGTAGGGAATTTAAGGAATTTTGTAAGTTCTATACAAACATTTTCTATTCTTGGTATATATAATGGAGCTGTAAAGTATATAGCAGAAAATAAAGAGGATAAATCAGAACTTAGTATCATACTTTCGACTGTATGTTTTATAAGTTTTAGCACTACTTTAATTATAAGTATTTGTTGTTTTTTTCTTTCAAAGCATATCAATACATGGATTTTTGGTAATTATAATTACGAATATATTATTGAGATTTTTGCATTAATATTACCCGTATATGCTTTTAACATACTCATCATTTCATTGCTAAATGGTTTATCAAGGTTTAAAATTTTAATTGTATTAAATATTTTTGGGCAAATTATCAATGCGGTAATTGCAATTTTATTAATTTGGAAAAAACAGATTGATGGTGCTTTAATGGCTGTTACTCTTTCTGAGCTAATTTTGTTCTTCATTAATTTAATTGTTCTTTTTTACCTAAAAAAATATAAATTACGAATTAGTAAGAATAATTTTAGTTTTAATCTAGTGAAACGGTTAGGGGCTTATTCTGGAATGGCTTTGTTTTCTGCTACGATTATACCTTTTGTTATTATTAGTATAAGAACATATATTGCTAATGAACTAAGTTTGAATGAGGCAGGTATTTGGGAGGCAATGAATCGCATTTCTAAATATTATCTTATGTTTATAAATTCATTAATGGGATTGTATATTTTGCCTAAATTTTCTGAAATAGATAGTGTTAAGAGTTTTAGAATAGAAGTTTTTAATTTTTACAAAACAATTCTACCAGTTTTTGGTTTGATATTAGTTGTTATTTATTTATTAAGAGATATTATAGTAAGAATAGTATTTACTAGCGACTTTATGTTAGTTTCAGATTTGTTTTTGTGGCAAATATTAGGGGATTTTATTAAAGTACTTTCTATGGTTGTTTCATATCAGTTTTTAGCAAAGAAGATGTTCTGGCATTATATTATTACCGAAGGCACTTCCTTTTTGATTTTATATTTATTAAGCATTCATTTTTTAAATGTTTATGGCCTTAAAGGTGCAAATATGGCGTATTTTATAACTATGATAATTCATTATGTCATAATATTGTTGATATTTCGAAATTCTCTTTTTAAAGTATTACCTAAAGTACACGATTATGATAATTAGACATTTGTTTTCAAAAACATTTTTTAGATTAAGAAAATTAATTTATTCTTCTTGTTCAAATAATAAAAACATTAAAGGTGCTTTTAAAATGTATATCCCTACTGTTTTTAGAGGGCGAGGACAAATAATTTGTGGGAGAAATGTAAGTTTAGGTGTAATTAACTCGCCTTTTTTTTACAATAGTTATACATATATAGAAGCAAGAAATAAAGAGGCTGTTATCATTTTTGGAAATAATATAAATATCAATAATTCTTTTTCAGTTATAGCAGAAAAGAAAGTATTAATAAAAAACAATGTGTTAATTGGGTATAATTGTAGTATTTATGATAGTAATTTTCATAATCTAAGTATAAATAAAAGATCAGAATCAGATTTAGACCCAAAAGCGATTGTAATTAATGATAATGTGTTTATAGGTAATAATGTGACTATATTAAAAGGAGTAGAAATTGGAGAGAATTCTATTATAGCAGCAGGGGCTATCGTAACAAAAAGTTTTCCGAAAAACGTTGTAATAGGAGGCAATCCTGCAAAAATTATTAACTATCTAGATTAATTTTCCACATTTCAAGGTACTTTCTAGATTGATCAATATAATGATGTTCTTTCTCAATAAATGCACGCGCTTGTCTTGATATGTCTAATATTTTACTTGGATTTAAAATAAGATCTTCTATCTTTTCTACTAGATAATTAACATCTGGTAGCGCATTAATAGCCACGGTGTCTGCTTTTAAATTATAATATTTTAGCCATTCTTTCTCAGCTCCTGTAAAAACGACTTTTCCTTTAGCCATCGCTTCTAAAGCATTATAACCTTGATCATAACTATATACTTGGTCCATTAATATGTGGGCTTCATCATAAATCTTAATGTACTCCTTATAAGGTAAATTTTCAGTTGTTTTTATTATAACTTTGCTAGGATGTCTTTTCTTAATAATGGTTAAGGCTTGTTCAAAAAAAACAGTTCCTTTTTTAATTTTTGAATGTGTATTAATACCATGGAAGATGATTATTTTATCACTTATTTTAGGTTTTTTGTACTTGTTTTTTTTTATATTAATAGGGTTTGGAATGCAGCCTAAATAATTTGTTTCATTTAGCATTGGGATATGGTAATCTATATCAGAAGCAATGACCCCAACAGATTGTTCTTTTATAAACTGGTGTAGTTTTTTATAAGGCTCTGTCGTATATTTTAAAGAGAAAACAAATTTAGCTTTTAAGGACTTATCCTTTAAATAAGGGGTTAATATAGAATAGCGCTCTAGATTAGATAAATAGTGTTTTATAGTAGTGTAATCATCTCCACACGATAATAGGAACAGCTTTCTATTTTGAGTAATAAGTTTTTGTAGTAATCTTATTTGAGTCTTTGGTTTTATAAATAAAGCATCTTCATTTATTAATTGAACAACATCATAATTTTTTAAAAAAGGAAGTTTTTTTTTAAATCTAAAAGCATTTTCAATTTTTATAAAATCAGTATTAAAAAATCGAATACATAAACTGTTTATTTTATTAAGTATAAAAGAGGCTTTAATTTTAGAATTTATATTAATATCAGTTTTAAATTTTTTCATACCGTCTCCAGTACTAATAATTGTGACGTTATGGTTAAGAGTAGTTAATCCCTCTTTAAGAGAGCTGTGCAGCCTGCTATATTCGCCAACTAATAAGATCCTCATTTATATTTTATATATTTGATTCAAAGATAATTTTAATGAGTATTGCTACCAAAAATAAATTGAGATTAGAAATTCTTTTGTCTACAATGAATAGAAGCTCGTTGGATTTTTTAAGTACACTTTTTCCAGAGGCTAGCTTTTTGAATTATGATATACTAATAATAAATCAAACGACTCATAATTGCCTTTTACATTCAGAATACTCCAATATCCGTGTTATTAATTCTTTTGAAAAAGGGCTCACTAAAAGTCGGAATTTGGCTTTAAATAATACTCAGGCGGATATTTGTTTAATAGCAGATGATGATGTGAAATATTTGCCAGGCTTTGAAAAAATAATAGAAGATAGCTTTTACGCTAATACAGAAGCCGATGTTATTACTTTTAAAATGAGGGATTTGGAAGGGCGAGATTTTAAAAATTATACTAATAAAGGATGGCATAGTATGGACTCTTTAAAACACGTTAATTCTGTTGTAATCGCATTTAAAAGACAATCTATAGAAGCAAAAAAAATACAATTTAATCTTCTTTTTGGTTTAGGAGCAGTCTTTGAAACAGCAGATGAATATATTTTTTTAAGAGATTGTCATAAGGCAGGTTTAAAATTATGGTTAGAATCAGAATATCTTTTAGCCCATGATTATAATAGTTCTGGAAGAGCATCCGGTACAGATAGATTGGTGTTTTCAAGAGCTGCATTATATTATAAATATTCTGGGTTTTTAGGCTACTTGAAATTATGTAAATATTTGTATTTAATTTATAAAGATAATTATATTGCAGTTAATGAGATTTATAAAAAATTTAAAGTCGGTTTAAAAGGTATTTCAACGTATCGAAGATTAAAAAAACAAAATCACAGTAGTGTAAAGCTATGGAAGAAACTAGAATAAATAAAGCCTCAATAATTGAGGTTCCTAAAATAATAGATAAAGAAGGGCGAGGAAATTTGTCAGTTATTGAAAAAAGTATTTTACCTTATAAGGTAGAACGTGTGTATTATTTATATGATGTCCCAAGTGATGCTAGTAGAGGAGGGCATTCTCATAAAGCGTGTCAAGAATTTCTATTGCCTTTAAGCGGAAGCTTTGATGTTATTTTAAAGGATGGTAAAAACACTAAAACAGTAACTTTGAATAAGCCCAATAAAGGCCTTTTAATAGTGCCAGGGATTTGGCGTGAATTAGAAAATTTTTCATCAGGAGCTGTGTGCTTAGTTTTGGCATCAAATGTATATGAAGAAAGTGATTATATTCGTGAGTTCGACGATTTTATATCACAGAAAAAAATATAGTTTAGTTAATTAATGGCCTTCTTGAAACATAGCACATATACAAAATTTTGTAGAACTGTAAGACTCTTATAGAAGGAGAAATTCCCGTTAGATTAGTTTTCATTATAGCCCCCAGTAGCTTGTATAAGCCACTAAAAATAGATGTTAGACGATAATATTTTAGAATAGAAAATAAATTAAGCAAATCATTATCGTGCGTCGTGATAGCTTTAGTATTGTAGAGTTTAACTAAAGTCTCTGTAGCTTGCTCTTTCTTTCTAAGATACTTAATACTCTTTTCTATCCCTAAATGGTAAACTTCATTGTCTGTATGTAAAATAGGAATTTGTTGAAACTTTAGTAAGGCTCCAAAGAAATTATCGTAACCATAACCGGAGCCATTCATTTTAGAATTGATCGTTTCAAAAACGGTTTTTTTAATAAGATAATTTGCTGAGATAATAACCTTATAAGGTTTTTTATTTCTTCTAAATGCGGTGAGCTGTTCCTTGGTTTTACCATATTTCCAACGTAAAAGATAATCTTTTTGAGGTTTTTCTTTACCATAGGCAAAACCACCAAAAATAACATCATAATTTAATTTCAATAGTTTTACATAATTGGAAATGAAATTATCTTTTTTGGGGATAACGTCAGCATCTAAAAATAAAAACCATTCAAATTTAGCTTTTTTAGCTAAAAATTGACGTGCCTTAACTCTTCCTAAATTATTTTTATTAATTAAAACTGTTGTATACGGTAAATTAATAGTCGAATTTATGTTTTGAGTGCTGCCATCTTCTAATATAATAATTTCGAAATCTATGTTGATGGCGTTAAGTTGCATATGCACATTTTGTACAAGCTCATTAACATCATAATTAAATGTAGGGATTAATACAGATAGCATAATTAACATTAAGATAGGCTTAAAAATACATTTTTTAAGTACTCCAACGTATTTATTACTAATTTTTTTTCAGATAAATTAAAAAATGCATAATTCTTAAATGCTCTTAGCATGCTATAAATACAATCAAGAAGTGGTTTTGGATTGTGATGCTTCGATTAGAATGTTAATTAGGGAAGTATTCAAAAAAGGGATTCGTAGGAACCCACATATTTATAAAAAAAACAGAATAAAAGAGCTTAAATGCTAGGGGAACGGGAGAGATAATAATTTATTGGTGTGGGACTAGCCTCTTCTTTGTACGACTTCAAAAACTTGGTTCTCATCGCACTTTAACGTTTTACTAGGGTATTTTAAGAGCAAGGCATAATCATGAGTCGCCATTAGAATTGTATTTCCGTTTTTATTTAGTTCCTGGAGGACTTCCATAACTTCTACACTCGTTTGGGGATCTAGGTTTCCTGTAGGTTCATCTGCTAAAATAAGCTCGGGTTTATTTAATAAAGCCCGTGCAATGGCAATACGTTGTTGTTCTCCTCCCGATAATTCATGCGTAAATTTATAACCCGTAGTTTTCATCCCAACCTTGTCCAATACTTCTTCAACTCTAGATTGCATTTTGGTTTTATCTTTCCAACCTGTGGCTTTTAGTACAAATAATAAGTTGTCATTTACAGTACGGTCTGTTAGGAGTTTAAAATCTTGAAAAACCACACCCAGCTTACGTCTTAAAAAAGGAATGTCTTTTTCTTTCAAGGTTTTTAAATCAAAATCTACAATATTACCATCGCCTTGTTTCAAAGGAAGGTCTGCATAAAGGGTTTTCATAAAACTACTTTTCCCAGAACCCGTTTTACCAATAAGATATACAAAATCCCCTTTGTTTACCTTAACATTTACTTCAGAAAGCACCAAATTATCCCCTTGAAAAATAGACGCGTTTTTAAACTCTAAAATAGTGTTGGACATAAGATTGATATTTAAATAGTACTTGAAAGTTTTCGTAAAAGTATCATTAAAAAGTAAAAGCACAAAAGACCTATGGCGGAAAGTTGGGATCGTTTTTTTAATTTTAATATCGGGCTTATAATTATAATGGATTTCTATCGTTATCACATAAAGATTAATTTATATTTGGATTTTAATTAAAAACGTGGTTTAATGACTCGAAAATATATTTTAGTAAGCTTATTATTCTTAGGGTTAAGCACGCAATTATTTGCTCAGAAATCGGCAGCCTATACCAGTGACTTGGTAGGCTACCAAAAAGCATTAACATTATATAATTACCAGCAATACATAGCGGCTCAAACCGCCTTTGAAACGATAAAGAAAGAGACCAACGACGAAAGTATAATGTCTGATTGTGCTTTTTATATTGCTAATTGTGCCGTGCGTTTAAACCAACAAAATGCAGATCAATTGGTAGAGCAATTTGTAAGAGACTACCCCGTAAGCACAAAAAAAAATGACGCTTATGTGGATGTCGCCAATTATTATTATGAAAACGGAAAGTTTGCCTATGCACAGAAATGGTATAAAAAGGTAGATGAGAAATCATTAGATATAACGGCAAGAGAAAAATATAATTTTAATAACGGATACGTTGCCTTTAATGCTAAAAATTATAAAGAAGCAAAAAAATATTTAACCCGTGTAGAAACCTCTCAAAAGTATGGTGCACAGGCGAAATATTATATTGGTTTTATGGCTTATGAAGGCGACGATTATGAGAAAGCAAATGAATATTTTGATCAAGTTAATAATACCGATAAGTACAAGGAAAAACTGTCGTATTATCAGGCCGATTTAAATTTTAAGCTAGGTAAGTTTGATACGGCAATAAAGTTGGCAAAAACTAAATTAAAAACGAGTAATAAAGACGAAGCGTCTGAATTGTCCAAGATTATAGGGGAAAGCTATTTTAACCTAAACCAATATGATGAGGCCATTCCTTTTTTAAAAGCATATAAAGGTAGAAAAGGAAAATGGACTAATACAGATTATTATCAACTAGGCTATGCTTATTACAAGCAAGGAGATTATGAAAAAGCAATTTCAGAGTTTAATAAAATTGTAGGCGGAAACAATAGTGTGGCTCAAAATGCATATTATCATTTAGGGGAAGGCTATATTAAATTAAATAAAAAACAAGAAGCTTTAAATGCTTTTAGAAATGCTTCACAAATGCGTTTCGATCTTAAAATACAGGAAGATGCTTGGTTAAACTATGTTAAGGTTAGTTACGAGATAGGCAATCCATACAAGTCGGTTCCTCAGGTATTGGTAGATTATTTAGAGGCTTACCCAAAAACAAGTTATAAAGATGAGATCGAAGGGCTGTTAATCGATTCTTATATTACATCAAGGAATTATAAAGAAGCTTTTGCTTTACTAAAAGGGAAGAAGCGTTTTGAAAGTAAGCAAGCTTATCAAAAAGTAGCTTTTTATAGAGGTGTAGAACTCTATGGAGAAAATAAATATCAAGAAGCAGAAAAGATGTTTGATGCTTCTTTGAAAACACAACAGGATCCTAAATATACAGCAAGAGCAATATTTTGGAAAGCTGAAACAGATTATAACTTGTCTGAATATAAAGATGCTCTAATTGGCTTTAAACAATTTAAAACATTACCAGAAGCAAAACAATTTAAAACATATAAAAACTTGGATTATAATTTAGCATATACCTATTTTAAATTAAAAGATTATAGACAAGCTTCAACGTATTTTAATACCTACATAACGAATTATAAAGACGATAAGATAAGGCTTAATGATGCTTATTTGCGTTTAGCAGATGGACATTTTGTGTCTACGAATTATACACAAGCGATTGCAGCTTATAAAAAAGCCATTGAAATAGGAGAAATAGAAGTGGATTATGCCTTTTTTCAAAAAGCCATTAGTTTTGGATATTTAGGGCAAGCATCACGCAAAATTTCAGAATTAGAACAATTTATTTCAAATTATCCTAAATCAAAACTTCGAGATGATGCAATGTATGCCTTAGGTAATGCTTATGTGAAATTAGGTAAGGATGATAAGGCAATGGCAATTTACGATCGGTTAAATGTAGAATATAATAACAGCTCTTTTATATCAAAAACACTTTTAAGACAAGGTTTAGTGTTTTACAATGCAAGTAAAAATGAGGAAGCTATTACTAAATTTAAAAAAATAGCTAAAGATTTTCCAGCATCACCAGAAGCTAATCAGGCTGTAGAAACCGTACGTTTAATTTATATCGACCTAGGTCAAGTAGAACAATATGCCCAATGGGTAAAAACTTTAGATTATGTAGAAGTTACAGATGCCGATTTAGATAATACTGCCTATGAAGCTGCCGAGAAACAATTTTTGGAGAACAATATAGACAAAGCAATAAAGCAGTTTAACCGATACCTTAGTGCTTTTCCAAAAGGGATTCATGCTTTGCAATCACATTTTTACCTTGCGCAATTATACTTTAAAAAAGAGCTTAAAGAGAATGCTGAACCCCATTTTAAATATGTATTAGAAAGGTCTCAAAATGAATATACAGAAGAGGCAATGTTGCGTTTGTCTCAAATAATATTGAATAATAAAAAATGGGCAGAAGCAATCCCTGTACTAACACGGTTAGAACAGGACGCTAATTTTCCTCAAAATATCATTTTTGCACAATCTAATTTAATGCAGTCTAATTATCAATTAAATAAATATGAAGACGCTATTGCTTATGCAGAAAAGGTATTGAGTCATACCAATATAGATGCTAAAATAAAAAGTGATGCCAATACTATTATAGCGCGTTCGGCGATAATAATGGATAATGAAGCCAAGGCTAAAACAGCTTACGCTAAAGTAGAATTAACGGCTGTAGGGGAAACAGCTGCCGAGGCTTTATACTACAATGCCTATTTTAAAAATAAAGCAGGCGATTATAACGCTTCAAATATTACAGTACAACGTTTAGTAAAGGTGTATTCAAGTTATAGGTATTATGGCGCTAAAGGATTGGTCATTATGGCAAAGAATTTTAATGAATTAAAGGATGCTTTTCAAGCCACATACATTTTGGAAAGTGTAATTAGTAATTTTTCTGAATATGAAGAAATTGTAGCAGAAGCACAAGAAGAATTGAACAAAATAAAAACAGAACAGGCAAAAACAAATGCTTCTGTCGAAACTGAAGATTAAATACTTTTAGGTTTGCGTTTAAAAGAAACGTATTGAGAGGGATCAAAATAAAAAAAACATTAATGAATGAAGGGATATCATCATTCGGCAATCGTAAATAGAAAATATGTTTAGTAAGAAAAAGCAATTCACATTTATAGTGTTATCACTAGTAGTAATGCTAATGTACGCACAAGAACAGGAACAAGATACTCTTAAAACAGATGTGATAAATGTTATAAAACCCTATAAACCTAATATCTCAGACGCCTTTAAAGTAAAGGAAATCCCGGTGTTAGATGATGAAACAGAAAATAAAAAAGAAATTAAATACAGTATTTTTTCATTCCCAGTAGCCTCTACATTTACGCCTGTAAAAGGAAAAGCAGCAGTGGTAGACAAGGCCGAAAAGGTAAAATTGTTCGAGAATTATGCCGCTTTGGGATTGGGGCCTAATAGAACTGTTTTAGGAGAAGTGTATTTAAATCATAAATTAGGAAGAGGGGAAAGTGTTAGCGCTTATTTAGAGCAGCATTCATCAACAGGGGGAATCGATGAGGTCTTGTTAGATAATAATTTTTCCGACTCAAAACTTAATTTAGGTTACAGTAAAAAAAATAGAGACCTAACCTGGGGACTTAAAGGCGGTTTACAGCTGCAATCCTATAATTGGTATGGTATTGCACAACCTGAATTTACTCAAGAAACAGCAGATACGTTAAACGTTGGCCATACATTCACCAATAGTTATGTGTCTGGGGATATCACCTTAGAAAAAGGGGCTGTTAAATCAGCAAATGTACTCTTTAGGCATTTTGGCGATAATTATGGATCTGCTGAAAATAGATTTAAAGTAAAAACGATCGTAGATGTGCCTGTGCAAGGTGAGATTGTATCGACAAAGGTTAGTGTCGATTATTTGTCAGGAGCCTTTGATAGAAGTTATAGTACAGAAGAAGCTCTAAAATACGGGAATTTTCAAATAGGGATAGCACCAAGCTATCAATTAGAGGAAGATGATCTAACTGTAAATGTAGGGTTTTCACTAACGTATTTAAATGATACAGAAGCCAGCAAGAGCCGGTTTTATATTTACCCGAATATAAAGGCGTCATATCGTATGGTTGATGGGGTTTTAATTGCTTTTGGGGGCGTGAATGGGGGGCTGATTCAAAATACATACAGCCGTTTCACTAAAACGAATCCATTTGTGTCACCAACATTATTTATTGTCCCAACAGACCAGCAATACAATGTCTATTTAGGTTTAAAAGGAAAACTTTCTAATACTATGAATTACAGTGTTAATGGGCGGTACATATCAGAAAGAACAAAGGGGGTATTTATTAATAATAAAATAACAACAGATACAGCAGATTATACCTTTGGGAATTCTTTTGGTATACTTTACGATAATGTATCTTCATTAGGATTTGAAGGAGAATTAAATGTGGATATCAATAGGCGTTTTACTATGGGACTTAAAGGCGAGTACTTTGTGTATAATCCCAAAAATCAAGAAGAAGCTTGGAATTTACCCAGTATAAAAACAGCTGTGCTTATGGGGTATCGAATAGCAAATCAATGGTTTGTAAACGCAAATTTATTCTATATAGGCGAGCGAAAAGATCAAAAAGGGGGACTATCAAATGAAACAACAGTCGTAACTTTAGAGGGCTATTTAGATGTCAATGCCCACATAGCATACCATATAACTGAAAGGCTCTCTGTATTTTTAAAAGGAAATAACCTATTTGGAGGCGAGTACGAAAAATGGCAAAATACGCCTGTACAAGGGATTCAGTTTTTAACAGGCGCAACTTATAAGTTTGATTTTTAAAAAAGGTGTTTATTAGATAGATACTTTTGTTTTAAGGGCTATTGTTTTATAGTTTTTATACAAGGCGACTATTTAAAACTACAGATGTTAAAGTAAGTCGTTTAAATAGTCGTGTGGCACTTATAGTTAAAACTTAATATTAATTTAAATAAATTAAAACGCACTCATTATTAGGGCCATTTTTTATTTCTATATTTATACTCAAAATAATAAATAATGAAGATAAAATACCTAAGCTTGATGTTGCTTATTCTTTTTTCATGTGAAAAAGGAAAACCAGAAGTCGATAGTATTGTAATCAATGCTAATGTTTACACTGTAAATTCTAATTTTGAAAAGGCAGAAGCCTTTGCTATTAAAGACGGTAAGTTTGTTGCCGTAGGCGCAACGCAGGACATTCAAAATAAATATACCGCAGCAGAAATAATCGATGCCGAAGGACAAACGGTTATTCCAGGTTTAATAGATGCCCATTGCCATTTTTATGGTTTAGGATTAAATCAATTGAATGTGGACTTAAATGGAACCAAAAGTTTTGATGATATGATGAAACGTGTTATCAATTTTCAGAATAAGCGACAAGCTCATTTTATTAGAGGACGCGGTTGGGATCAAAATGATTGGGAGAGTAAAACATATCCAGATAAAAAATTACTAGATAAGTTATATCCAGAGACACCAGTCGCTTTAACGCGAGTAGATGGGCATGCAATGTTGTGTAATCAAGCGGCATTAGATTTAGCAGGCATTTCTAAAGACACAAAAGTTTCTGGTGGAGAGATTAAAAAGAAAGACGGTGAATTAACAGGGGTATTAATAGATAATCCTATGGAAATGGTCGCAGCCATTTTTCCTAAACCTACACGAACGCAACAAATAGATGCATTGGTTGAAGCTCAAAATATCTGTACAAAATATGGGTTAACCACAGTTTCTGATGCCGGATTGGATAAACAGGTTATAGAGCTTATAGATAGCTTACAACAAGTCAATGTACTAAAAACCAGAATTTATGCAATGATTAGTAATACCAAAGAAAACCTGGATTATTACTTAAAGAAAGGAAAGGTGAAAACCGAACGTTTAAATGTGCAATCGGTAAAAGTATATGCCGATGGCGCTTTAGGATCTCGCGGTGCTGCTTTAAAGGCACCTTATAATGATGAACACAATCATTACGGCGCAATGGTTATTCCAACAAAAAGTTATGAAACTCTAGCGACCCGTATAGCCGCGGCAAATTACCAGATGAATACTCATGCTATAGGCGATTCTGCTAACCGATTTGTATTACAAACTTACGATAAGGTGCTTAAAGATAAAACGAATAGACGTTGGAGGGTGGAACACGCACAAGTTATTACCGATAATGATTTTAAATATTTTAAGAACGAAAATATAATCCCTTCTATACAACCTACACATGCAACGAGCGATATGTATTGGGCAAAAGACAGAGTTGGAGAAGCGCGAATAAAAGGCGCTTATGCTTATAAAACATTGTTAGATATGAGTGGGAAGGTTGCATTAGGGACCGATTTTCCCGTAGAACAGGTTAGTCCATTTTTAACATTTTATGCTGCTGTAGCAAGGAAAGATTTGAAAAATTTTCCTGAAGGCGGTTTTCAACCGAAAGATGCATTATCTCGAGAAGAAACTTTAAAAGGGATGACTATTTGGGCAGCTTATGCTAATTTTGAAGATGAAGAAAAAGGGAGTATTGAAATTGGTAAATTTGCAGATTTTATCATTTTAGATAGAGATATTATGAAAGTAAAACCTAGGCGTATTGCTTTTACAAAGGTCAAGCAAACATTTATTAATGGGCTCTCTCAATAATGGAAGCCATAGTCTCTTTTGTGTCATCTAATAATAGTTTTTAAAGCATAATTAAAGGACACAAATGTTAAATATAAAGTTTCGCTAAATAATCAAAGTGGTCGCCATCGGCCACTTTTTTGCATTGTAATCCTACGGAAGCACAGGCGATTGATAATGTATTAAAATCTAAGTATAACCATTTCATAGGGGCTTCTTTTTCATTTTTATAACTTAAAAAGTAATCAAGTTCACCATAGTAATTGGAATTAACATTATGCCAAAAGCCACCATCTTCATCTTCATACATGTATTTAATGTCACTAGAATCTATTAAAATTTGTCCGTTAGGATTGAGTAAGGTTTTTAAGTGTTTTAAATAAGTCGGCACAGCGTCTAAGGTTTGAAAAATTCCAGTACCGTTCATTAACAATAAAATGGTATCAAAAGTGTCTGTTTCTTCAAGAAGCGGTTTTAATTCGGCACATTGTATCCCTCTAAGCTTACACACCTCAATGGCGCCTTTAGAGCTGTCTATAGCTTTAATCGAAAGTCCTTTTTTTTGCAAATATAAACTATGGCTTCCTGCACCAGAACCAACATCTAAAAGGGAACCCTTAGCAAGGTTTAAGGCTTTTTTTTCAAGATTCGGCATCGCTTTATAATCTCTAAAAAGATAAGGCAAAGGGAGAATATCTTCATCAGAAATATTTGTGGAAGTTATAATGTCTTCGGTGTAATTCCCGTTTTGATAGTCTAATAATGCTTTTCCGAAGCGGTCTTTCATAAAAAAAAAGTTTCATTACCCTAAGGCAGAAGTTCTAAGTTATAAACTTTAATTATTTTTGTGCTATGCAAGACGAAATAAACAAGCTAGCTAAGCAGGCCAAAGATAAGCATAAGGAGAATAAAACCTTTTTTACTAAGTTAAAAAAAAAGCCTCCCAAGCAATTAGACTATTTAATGCAAGAGTTGCATGAAAACGAGTTTGAACAAACAGATTGTTTAACATGTGCTAATTGTTGTAAAACTACAGGGCCTTTATTTACAGATAAAGATGTGTCTCGTATCGCAAAGTACTTCAAGATGAAAACACAACAATTTATTGATCAGTTTTTACGAGTAGATGAAGAAAATGATTATGTTTTAAAAAGCGTACCCTGTACTTTCTTAGGTGCAGATAATTATTGCACTATTTATGAAGTAAGACCCAAAGCTTGTCGAGAATTTCCTCATACCGATAGAAAAAAATTTCAGCAAATCGCTAATCTTACATTAAAAAATGTAGCTATTTGTCCTGCAGCATTTAATATTGTTGAAGCTATGAAAAAACGAATAAAGTTTTAATACTAGTAGGCAAGGTTAAAACACGAAACACATCATCTTTTTCTTATATTTACAAGAAAAGTGATATTGGAATCTATTTTAAATTATTTTGAGACTATCCCATCCCTCCATAGAAGTATTATACTCGTTGGCGGGATTACTCTGTTCTGGCTTTTAGAAGGCATCCTACCCTTGTTTAATTATAATTATCAAAAATGGAGACATGCCTGGCCAAACCTTTTCTTTACTTTAACAACTATTCTTATAAACTTCGTATTGGCTTTTGTGTTATTAAAAACATCGGATTGGGTTGTCTTAAATAATTTTGGTATTATTAACTGGTTGCCAGAAATGCCTTTATGGTTATATGCCGTTTTAGGAGTTTTATTATTAGACTTTATTGGTGCTTATTTAGCACATTATACAGAGCATAAAGTCCGTTTTTTATGGCGCATTCATTTAGTACATCATTCAGACCATAAAGTGGATACAACTACAGGGAACAGACATCATCCCTTAGAAAGCGTTATTCGTTTTATTTTTACACTTCTAGGTGTTTTTGTTGTTGGAGCACCTATAGCTATTATTATGTTATATCAATCAATGTCCGTTGTTTTTACTCAATTTACACATGCTAATATTAAATTGCCTAAAACACTAGATACTGCTATTAGCTATATCTTTATTTCACCCGATGTACATAAAGTACATCACCATTATATGTTACCCTATACCGATTCTAATTATGGGAATATTTTTTCTATTTGGGATCGTTTATTTGGAACGTTTATGGTATTAAATAGTGAGGATATTATCTATGGCGTAGATACATTTCCAGATGAGAAAAAAAATGAAAGCTTAAAACATTTGTTAAAGCAACCTTTTCATAAATATAGAAAACCAACCACACTTCAAAAATAACCTCTAAAATAATAAGAAATGCAATTCGGGAATTAAGTAGGGTTAAGGGTATAATAGATATTTCGCTCTCACAAGTTTAAAGTTTTTTAAACCCTTTGCCCAAGAGGCTTTTATTTGTGCTTCAGTTTTACCATTCTCTATATCTTGCCTAAGAGTTTTAGTTCCTGCTAGTTTTGTAAAGAACCCATTAGCGTTAAAGAATTTGTTCTTATCTTTTGTTGTATTATAGGCTGCTATTAAATAGTTTAAATTAAGAGCTTCTAAAGGCGGTGTATTGCTAAGATTATAGCCGTAACAAACGGTGTTTTTATGTTTAGGGTATTTGGCACCAAAATTAGGTTTGGGAGTAAATTCATAGTCTGTTATAGGTAATTCTGGTGAGCCGTATATTTGAAATTGTAGCGCGGTACCTCTTCCAACACTAACGTTAGTGCCTTCGAAAAAACATAAGCTAGGGTATAAATTGATTGCAGTGCTGTTAGGTAAATTTGGAGAAGGTTTTATTGGAAGCTCATATGGTATATTATGGGCATAGTTTTTTACGGGAATAACTGTAAGGTTGCATTTAATTCCTTTGGTGAGCCAATTTTCTCCATTAATCATTTGGGCATATTCACCAATGGTCATCCCGTGTACTACAGGTATAGGGTGCATTCCAACAAAACTTTGATGTTCTAATTCTAAAATAGGACCATCAATATAATGCCCATTAGGGTTTGGTCTATCCAAAATAAGCATCGGAATATTATGCTCAGCACATGCTTCCATAACATAATGTAAAGAAGAGATATAGGTGTAAAAACGCGCGCCAACATCTTGAATATCAAAAACCATAAGGTCTAAGTCCTCTAATTGTGTTTTTGAGGGTTTTTTGTTTTTACCATAAAGGGATACAATAGGGAGTCCCGTTTTGGTGTCTAAACCATCTTTTACAAGTTCTCCTGCATCTGCATTACCACGAAAACCATGTTCCGGAGCAAATACTTTTTTTACATTTATATTTAAATCTAATAAAGAATCAACAATATGACTGTGTTGTTGATTATTCTTAAAAATCACGGAAGTTTGGTTCGCTACTATTCCTATACGTTTCCCTTTTAGAAGTGGTAAATAAAGAGCTGTTTGGTTTGCTCCTACAATTATTGGAGGTTTTTTTTTACTAAGATTTAAAGCCCTGTAATCATGCTTTACGGTTTGCTCTTGTGTCTTAACTGTATTTCCACAAGAAATTCCTAAAAAGATAAATAATAAAACTGTATTTTTGAGCAAAGTTAACCGCATACTTATAAATTGAATTTCGAATATTTTATAGCTAAACGCATTATTGATAGTAAAGCGTATAAAAGTAGTATTTCGGCGCCAATAATAAAAATTGGAGTCGCAGCAATTGCCATAGGAATTGTTGTAATGATGATTGCCATAGCAACAGGAATTGGCTTGCAACAAAAAATAAGAGATAAAGTCGTTGCTTTTAACGGACACGTTACGATCTCAAAATACGACACAAATAATTCTCAAGAAAGCGAAAACCCAATAGATACAAACCAAGATTTTTATCCTAACTTTACTAGTGTTGCAGGCGTAAAACATATACAAGGGGTTGTAACTAAAGCTGGAGTTGTTAGAAAACAAGATAATGTTGAGTTTGCAATGATAAAAGGTGTTGGAGCAGATTATAATTGGGACTATTTTAAAACATTTTTAAAAGAAGGAAAACTTCCTGATTATACTAAAACAAGAAATGAAGACGTCTTAATTTCTCAATACTTAGCAAACAGATTAGATATTAAACTTGGCGATAAAATAAATACTTACTTTATTAAGCAAAATGTAAATAAACCGCCAAGTGTAATTCCCTATAAAGTGGTTGGGATTTATAATTCTGGTTTTAAGGAGTTCGATGAGCAGTATGTAATAGGCGATATTCGCCACATCCAACGCCTTAATAAATGGCAGGAAAATGAGGTAGGGAATTTTGAAGTTTTTATAGCTAATTATGATCAGCTAGACGAAACAGGAGAAGCGATTTTTAAAAACATTCCATCAGACCTTAATTCTTATACGGTAACACGAAAATTTCCTTTAGTCTTTGAATGGATTAGTATTTTTGATAAGAATATTTACGGAATCATTGGGATTATGATTTTAGTTGCGGGTATAAATATGATAACAGCATTATTAGTTTTAATATTAGAACGCACACAAATGATAGGAATCCTTAAAGCTTTAGGTTTGTCTAATCTAGGAATTCGAAAAATATTTGTTTACAATGCAACTTATTTAATATTATTAGGGCTGTTTTGGGGGAATATTATAGGTTTAGGATTGCTTTTATTTCAAAAGTATTTTGAAGTAATTCCTTTAAACCCTGATACATATTATGTGTCTACAGTGCCTATTTATATAAATATAGGTTATATTTTAATATTAAATATCGGCACATTTATACTTTGTTTATTAATGCTATTAGTGCCATCTTATGTTATTACACGTATTTCTCCAGTAAAAGCCATACGTTTTGAATAATTTTAGCTATTAAATCAGAAACTTTTTAACCATTACTGTTAGTATTTATACTGTTAAAAGACTATAAAAAATAGAAGTAATACTTAAAAGTAAAAAAACAATTTTAGGTTTTAACTTTTAATTACTTTTGCACACGCAAAATAGGGAATGGAAAGGTTGTAACTTTTCAAAAAAATAAAAGATGAATTACGCAAAGAATATACTAGAGACCATCGGGAATACACCCTTGGTAAAATTAAATAAATTAACAGAGGCATTACCTTGCTTAGTCTTGGCAAAGTATGAAACTTTTAATCCAGGGAATTCTGTAAAGGACCGTATGGCATTACAAATGATTGAAGATGCTGAAGCTGATGGGAGATTAAAACCAGGCGGTACTATTATAGAAGGTACTTCTGGAAATACAGGAATGGGTTTAGCACTAGCAGCTATAGTAAAAGGTTACAAGTGTATTTTTGTAATGGCAGATAAACAATCTAAAGAGAAAGTAGATATGTTAAAGGCTGTAGGTGCAGAAGTTGTTGTTTGTCCGACAGCTGTAGAACCAGACGACCCAAGATCGTATTACTCTGTATCTAAAAGGTTGGGAGAGGAAACACCAAACTCATGGTATGTAAACCAATATGATAACCCTAGTAATGCTAAAGCGCATTACGAAAGCACTGGACCAGAGATTTGGAAACAAACGGAAGGTAAAATAACACATTTTATAGTTGGCGTTGGAACAGGCGGTACTATTTCCGGAGTTGGAAAATATTTAAAAGAGCAAAACCCAGAGGTTAAAGTATGGGGAGTGGATACTTATGGCTCTGTTTTTAAAAAGTATCATGAAACAGGCATTTTTGATGAGAACGAGATTTATCCTTATGTTACTGAAGGAATAGGAGAAGATATTCTACCTAAAAACGTGAATTTTGATATTATTGATGGATTTACAAAAGTAACAGATAAAGATGCTGCTGTTTACACACAACGCTTGTCCAAAGAAGAAGGTATGTTTTTAGGTAATAGTGCTGGAGCAGCTATAAAAGGAACATTACAGCTAAAGGAACATTTTTCAAAAGACGATGTGGTGGTGGTGTTATTTCATGATCATGGTAGTCGTTATGTTGGGAAAATGTTTAATGATGATTGGATGAGAGAGATGGGATACATCGAATAAATACTTATTCAGAAAACAGAAGAGGCTAGGGAATATAATTGTTTCTTAGCCTCTTTTTTAGTGTAAAAACAATAAGTTTTAGCTAGATATGAGATAAAGGAGGGCAGTCTTGTTTAAAATAAATAACAGATATACTATAGAGGAGTGCTTTATTACAAAAAATGAAATCTAATGGTTTGAAGTAGTATTTTTTATACTAAGTAGGATTAGAATAAATGTAATATTATTTATACTAGAACGACCAATGCTAAATTATTTTTAAAGAATATTATATGTGTAAGAAAAAGAATGTGCTATTTGCTATTATTTTGTGTAATGTGTTGTTTTCGTTTTCTCAAGTAGGAATCGGTACTGTTACTCCAGATGAGTCCTCTATTTTAGAGATTCAATCGTCTCATTTAGGTGTGCTCCTCCCTAGATTAACAAATGCCCAACGGGATGCTATAATAAATCCAGCTAAAGGCCTTTTAATTTATAATTCTAACGAAAATGTTTTTCAGTTTAACGAAGGAGATAAAGCAAACCCTATGTGGATGGCATTGCATGCAGATAAAAGTCAATCAGGAACCTATGATGTGGGAACAACAACTACAGGGTGGAATTATTATAACGTTACGTTTAATAAGAACTTTACAAATGTACCGTCAATTATTTTAACATTTAGAGAAGGCGTGGGGACTAACAATACAGGCTCACATACAGCATCGCATATTAAAGTAGCTAATGCTTCCCTTTCAGGGTTTACAATAGCTATTTATGAAACCTCTGGTACAGGAGATATTTTTATTGATTGGATTGCAAGCCCAAGAACACAGTAGTAATGCCAAATGTTTTAAAATAGATTCTAAGCACTTTTTTAATTGTTTGCTTTGTTTTTTTTAAATACTATTAGCACTGTATTAGGATATTACATATAAAATTGTAATTTAATAGTCTATGCAAGAAGACTTCCTACACTATCTTTGGAAATATAAAAAAATAGAGACGCTTAATTTAAAGACGACCGAAAATGAAAACATCGCTTTATTAAGTGTCGGAGAACATAATCATAATACTGGACCAGATTTTTTTAATGCAAAATTAAGAATAGGAGAGCAAGTTTGGGCAGGGAATGTAGAAATCCATGTAAAGTCTAGTGATTGGTTTATACATAATCATGAGTCTGATAGCAATTATGATAATGTTATTTTACATGTTGTTTGGGAGTATAATACAGATGTATTTAGACGAAACAATAGTAAGATTCCAACCCTAGAACTTCGTAAATATGTTTCTAAGCGCGCACTTGCTAATTATTTAAAATTATTCAACACCTCTCAAAATTGGATTAATTGCGAAAAAGAGTTTCGTTCTGTATTGCCTTTTACAGTAAATAATTGGCTGGAACGCTTGTATTTTGAACGGTTGGAGCGAAAATCTAAGGCGATAGATCATATTTTAAAGCAGTCCAAAAATGACTGGGAGACAGTTTTATTTAAATTGTTAGCAAAAAACTTTGGATTAAAAGTTAACGGAAATGCTTTTTTTGAAATGGCCAATTCATTAGATTTTTCAATCGTGAGGAAACAACAATCCAAACTGTTACGTTTAGAAGCTTTATTTTTTGGTCAAGCTAATGCTTTGAATAATATTAGTCAAGAAGCGTATTTTTTGCAGCTTCAAAAGGAGTATAAATTTTTACAACAAAAATTCCATTTATCAAATAGTACGGTAACACTCATACAGTTTTTTAGATTGAGGCCTGCTAATTTTCCAACCATCAGATTATCTCAATTGGCTAATTTATATCATTTACATCAAAACCTGTTTTCAAATATAATTGAGGCAAAGACTTTAGAGACTATTTATAATGTGTTTTCTGTAGGGACTTCAGCGTTTTGGAATACACATTATACATTTGATAAACCTTCAAAAGCATTTCAAAAGAGACTAACAAAATCCTTTATAAATCTATTAGTTATAAACACAATTGTTCCATTAAAATTTAGTTATGCAAAATATTTAGGAAAATCTGTAGAGGCAGATACTTTTAAAATAATTGAACAAATAACATCCGAAAAGAATAGTGTTGTCGATAGATTTAATAAAATAAAATCGATTTCAAAAACAGCATTGCACTCTCAAGCATTAATTCAACTTAAGACAGAATATTGCGACAAAAATAAATGCTTGCAATGTGCGATAGGGAATTCTATTTTGGCACAAGACAATCAATAGCACGTTTTTTTTCTTTAACTTGCAACTATGGAAATTTTCTACAAACCATTATTGTTTTTTCAAAAACATGGATATCACGTTTGTCAGCGTATTGCAGATCGTTTAGGTATTCGTGCCAAAGTTGTTAGAACCTCTTTTATGTATTTAACATTCGTAACCTTAGGGTTTGGTTTTGCCTTGTATTTATTTTTGGCTTTTTGGATGCATATAAAAGATATGTTATACACAAAAAGATCCTCTGTTTTTGATTTATGAACAACCGTTTAATCCAATTTTTTAAGGTGAGATTATATAGAGCAATAGTACTAATGCTAGTATTGTTGCTTATTGGTGTTTTTGGATATCGCATATTATCAGGATATACTTTAGTTGATGCCTTTTATATGACCGTGATTACAATAACAACAGTGGGTTATGGGGAAATCGCGCCTTTGGATGATAAAGCTAAAGTTTTTACAATATTTTTAATATTGGCTAGCGTAGTAATCGTAGGTTATGTAATAACCGTTATTACGGAGTACATTTTAAGTAAGAATAGCATAGAAGAATTAAAACAAAAGAAGATGAAAAAGAAAATCGATAAGCTTTCCAATCATATTATTATTTGTGGGTATGGTCGAAATGGGAAACAAGCAGCACGAAAATTGCTGGCCCATAAAAAACCATTTGTTATTATTGAAAAAGATAAGGAGATTATTGATAAGTTTCAAAGTGATGCTATTGCTTTCGTTTATGGGAATGCTAATGAAGATGAGGTTTTGTTGGAGGCAGGAATAGATCGCGCAAGTACATTAATCTCTGCATTACCAAACGATGCCGATAATTTATTTGTGGTGTTATCGGCAAGACAGATAAATAAGGACATGCAAATTATTAGTAGAGCATCCCAGGAAGCATCATATAAAAAATTAAAATTGGCAGGAGCAAATAATGTCATTCTACCAGATAGAATAGGAGGGGATCATATGGCTTCGTTGGTTGTTGTACCAGATTTAATAGAGTTTATAGATAACTTATCCATTGTAGGAGAAGATAATATTAATATAGAGGAAATTAATGTCGATAAACTCTACAATACGTCAAGCATACGCACTATAAGGGATTTAGACCTAAGAAACAAAACAGGATGTACCGTTATTGGTTTTAAAGGGAGCGATGGGGAATATGTTGTAAACCCTGAAGCAGAACTAAAGTTGGTGCCAGATTCCAAAATTATTGTTCTGGGGCGTCCAGAACAAATCCAAAAGTTAAATTCACTGTATAATTTAGACTAGTTTTTTAATATTAGTAAAGGTATTGAATTGTTAATTACTGTAATTTATAGTTAATTTAATACTATACTTTTAAAAAGTCATCATTTTTTTGCATCTTGCTAATCTTTTAAAAAATAAATAATAAACTAACGATAATAAATTATGAAGAAATATCTTCTTTCAATTTTTACTTTAATAGTACCATTTATAACATTTGCTCAAGAAGCGCAAGACAAAGGAATCGATCAAAAAATAGACCAAGCGTTTGGAGATGCAACAGGTTGGTTCGTTAATTTTATATTTTATCAAATTGATTTTGGAGGAGGCGTTAAAATATTTTGGGTGCTTTTTCCATTAATTTTAGGGACCTTATATTTCACATTTTATTTCAAGTTTATAAATTTTAAAGGGTTTTTTACATCAATTAATATTGTTAGAGGTAAATATGATCACCTTGATCATCATGAATCTATGGTTGGGGCAGGAGATTCAACGCCAGGAGGGGATGCTATAGAAACAATTGCAGTAGAAGGGCATGAAGGCGAGGTAAGTCACTTTCAAGCTTTAACGGCTGCTTTGTCTGCAACCGTTGGTTTAGGAAATATTGCAGGTGTGGCAATAGCAGTTTCCATTGGTGGGGCAGGAGCTACATTTTGGATGATTATAGCTGGGCTTTTAGGAATGGCTTCAAAATTTGTAGAATGTACGTTAGGTGTTAAGTATAGAGATATTGCTGAAGATGGTACAGTGTATGGCGGGCCAATGTATTATTTAACAAAAGGGTTAAATTCAAAAGGCTTTGCAGGTTTAGGAAAAGTATTAGCTGCTTTGTTTGCTATTTTTGTTATTGGCGGTTCTTTTGGAGGCGGAAATATGTTTCAGGTAAATCAGGCATTTCAATTAGTTGAAAGTATTACAGGAGGAAATGAATCTTTTCTACATGGTAAGGGCTGGTTGTTTGGTCTAGTTATGGCTGTATTTGTTGGAATTGTAATTATTGGAGGAATTAAAAAAATTGCCAAAGTAACAGATAAAATCGTTCCTTTTATGGTTGTGATTTATGTTGCGGCTTCTTTATTCGTGATTATAGCAAATTATAATATGGTTGGAGATGCTTTTGCTCAGATTTTTAATGGGGCATTTAGTCCAGAAGGAGTTGCCGGAGGAGCAATAGGCGTGTTGGTGCAAGGTTTTAGACGTGCTGCTTTTTCTAATGAAGCTGGTGTAGGTTCAGCATCTATTGCCCATTCCGCAGTAAAAACTAAATATGCAGCAAGTGAAGGTTTGGTGGCTTTGTTAGAGCCGTTTATAGATACAGTTGTTGTGTGTACAATGACAGCTTTAGTCTTAGTCATTACAGGAAATGTAACATCTGCAAACTCTGGATTGAATGATGCTCAAGCGATTTTGTTAACCTCAGGCGCATTCGAATCTGCTATTTCTTGGTTCCCCTATGTATTAACTATCGCTGTAGTACTATTTGCTTTTAGTACCATGATATCATGGTCTTACTATGGTTTTCAAGGATGGGCTTATTTATTTGGCAGAACAAAAAAGATGGAATATACTTATAAAATTATATTCTGTATTTTTGTTATCATAGGAGCTGCGGCGAGTCTTGGATCTGTAATCGGTTTCTCCGACGCGATGATTTTTGCAATGATGGTGCCTAATATGATAGGTTTAGTGATTTTGGCTCCTAAAGTGAAAAAGGAATTAGATAAATATATGAAAGCTATTAAAGGCAATAAAGAATAACATTAAAATGAATAATTTAAAATCCCTTTTCGTTTTTACTAAACAACAACGAAAAGGGATTTTTTAGTTATTACTACTTATCGTTGTATTACAATGCATATATTCCTTTGTCTATGTGCCAGTTAAAATAGCAGCGGTAAACCCAGAGGAGTTACAGCGTTTCAAAGCCGAAGTAGATTCCCTGCGTATAGTAGAAATTGAAAACAGAAAACCCCAAATGTATCCATTTAACCCTAACTATATTTCAGATTATAAAGGGTATACTTTAGGGATGGAAACAGAAGCAATAGACAGGTTGCATCGTTTTCGAAGTCAAGAAAAATGGGTGAATTCAACTCAGGAGTTTCAGGAAGTTACTAAAGTTTCAGATTCCTTATTAGTTGCAATATCACCTTATTTTAAATTTCCGAAATGGGCTATTGATTCTCGAAAAAAGGCCGTTAAAGTTCGTCATAATACAGTGTTATCAGAAACGCAAAAGAGAGACTTAAATAGCGCAACAACTCTTCAACTTCAAAAAGTGTATGGTATAGGAGAAAAATTAGCGCAACGTATAGTTGATTATAGAACACACAATAAAGGATTTGTAAATACCGTTGAATTATTAGACGTTTATGGGCTACAACCTGAAGTTGTTAATGAGATCGAGAAATACTTTATTGTTAAAACTCCTAAAGCGATTAAAAAGATAAATTTAAATACAGCCACAAGAGAAGAATTGGTTACAATTAAGCATATAGATTATGAAATTGCACATCATATTATTGAACAAAGAACCCTTAAAGAAGGCTATAAGTCTATCGAAGAATTAAAAGCGGTAAAGGCGTTTCCTATTCAAAAAATAGAGATAATTAGATTATATTTGACCCTATAACTATAATATAAAGAATTAAATCATAAATGGATAATAGATATTTTACAGAAGAACACCAGTTGTTTAGAAAAAGTTTACAAGATTTTTTAGAAAAGGAGGTTGTTCCCCATATAGATGAATGGGAAAAAACAGGAACAATAGATAGGGCTGTATGGAAGAAATTTGGTGAAATGGGGTTTTTCGGTATTGCTTATCCGGAAGCTTATGGCGGTTTAGCATTAGATTTATTTTACACGGTTATATTTCTGGAAGAGTTACAGAAAATAAACTCAGGAGGTTTTGCAGCGGCAATGTGGGCACACACTTATTTAGCAATGACACATGTTAATGCCGAAGGAGGAGCGCATCTTAAGGAAAAATACTTGACAAAGAGTATCTCTGGAGATATGATAGGCGCTATGGCTGTAACAGAACCTTTTGGAGGTAGTGATGTTGCAGGAATGCGTACTACAGCTGTTAAAAAGGGAGAAACTTATGTTATAAACGGCTCTAAAACGTTTATAACAAATGGAATTTATAGTGATTATATTGTTGTGGCAGCTAAAACTAATCCTGAGTTAGGAAATAAAGGGATAAGCATGTTTATGGTAGATCGTGACACACCAGGGGTGTCTGCAACTAAATTAGATAAACTAGGGTGGAGAGCCTCGGATACAGGTGAAATCGCTTTCGATAATGTTACTATTCCTGCTAGCAATTTAATGGGAGATGAAAATAAAGGGTTTCCCTATATTATGCAGCACTTTGCTTTAGAACGTTTAATAATGGGAATTAATGCGCATGCTAGAGCTGAATTTGCTTTGGAATATGCTATACAATATATGGGAGAGCGTCAAGCTTTTGGGAAAACAATAGATAAATTTCAGGCCTTAAGACATACTATAGCAGAATTGTATGCAGATATGGAAATATGTAAAGAATTTAATTACTCGGTAGCAGCGCGATTGGATAAAGGCGAGTATGTTGTAAAAGAAGCTACGATTTCTAAGTTGAAGTCTACTAAAATGGCAGATGAAGTTATTTATCAATGTCTTCAAATGTTAGGAGGTTATGGTTATATGGAAGATTATCCAATGGCAAGATTACTTAGAGATAGTCGTTTAGGACCTATAGGTGGTGGTACCTCAGAAATTTTGAGAGAGATTATTGCCAAAATGATAATAGATAAAAAAGAGTACAAACCAGCAGTAAAGTAATTTATTAGTATTTTTATAAGAATACGTCGCCAATTCTCATAAAGGAATGATAATTGATAATGAAAAATGTGAAGTAAAAAATCAGTTTTTAACGGCTATTAACAAATTAAACCTATTGTTCAAATGTCACAAATCAATTGCTTAAAATATTTAATTCTGGTACTATTATGTGCGTGTTCATCGGTTACATTTGCTCAAATAGAGTTAAAAAATCAAGTCATAGATTTTAATAAAGGAATGCCTATTGAAAGTGCTAGTGTGTATATTAAGAATACAACTATAGGTACAATAACTAATGCCGATGGTAAGTTTGTACTTAAAGTTCCTACAAAGCATCAAAAGGATACAATCATTATTTCATCGATAGGCTATTCTACTCTAAAAATACCTATTGACGGTTTTGATGAAAGTTTAGAAATCTATCTAGATGAAGAGGTTGCTGCTTTAGAGGAAGTTTTTATTGTTGGCGCACCAAGACCAAAAACCGGGAATGATATTGTTTTGAAGGCTTTAGAACGATTGCCAAGGAATATGCCAGATTCTTCTTATGTGCAAAAAGGGTTTTTAAGACATAAAGAGCGTAATAAGAAAGAGTTTAAATGGCTTATCGAGAGTGCTATAACGGTTTACGATTCTGGTTTTACATCAAACTCAAAAAATTATTTAAAAATTAATGTAGACCAAGTACGTAAGAGCTATGATCTTAGAGATGTAGATAGTTTGTTCGCATATCGTTCATACCTCAATCAAAACTCATATCGAAGGCTTAAAGCTAGTAATCTAAAACGAGACACTATTAAAACGGCTTCTTTGATTAAAGCCATTAAATGGAATGATAATAGAGTTAATGGTTTGCAGAATATTTTTCAAGGCAAGCTGAATATGTTACGCAATGTAAATAATGTAAAAGCACTGTTTGGGGACGATATTTTAGATACACATCAATTTGAATTGGATACCATTTTGGTAGATAATGAACGTAAACTCTATAAAATTAAAATAGGAAAAAGCGATACATATGTCGGTTTGGGAACTTTAGGTATTTATAATGAAGGATTTGAAGCCAAAGGATGGATTTATATCTATTGGGATAATTATGCCGTAAAAAAAATAGAATACGAGCTTATAGCGGCCTCTAAAGAACAAAAAATTAGAAGTAAACGTTTGTTTGATACACAGGTCAACCACAAGTTAATTGTATCTTATAAGGAATACCTAGGGAAAATGTATCCCAACTATATTTATTATGAAACTCCTAAATTAGTTAATGTAGGCTATAGAGCTAAAGGACGTGTAGATGAAAAAGAGCAAGCACGATATAACAAAGAAGAACGCTATTATTATACCATTCAAGAAATTCTGTTTTCTAAAGTGATTCTTGATCAAGATGTAATTAATGCAGAACTTCAAAAAAAATGGGATATTGATATTTTTTCACCTAAGCCCTACGACAAAAAGTTTTGGAGTACATATAATATTCTATTAGAAAGTGATGAAGATCAAAAACTAATAAAAGACCTAACACGAAGAGCTACATTATTTGAAGAATAGAACGGGAGTTTAAATAAAACAATCTTAACTTAAGATAATACTTAACGCCTTGAAGCAAACTTCAAGGCGTTTTAATATTCACAACTTCATGCTATTTTAAATAAAATATCCTCATTAAGTATTACGAGAGTGTTATTATAGTAACATGATTAGCGGTGTCTTCTATTAATTCTAAAATAAGATACCAAGATTAAACGACTATATAAATAATGCTAATTAACGCTTGTGGAGAGAAGTTAATTAAGAAAAGTATTATCTTTAAAGTCTATCCATATTCATATGTCATTACAATCATTTATAAATTACTTGTCTTTAGAGAAAAACTATTCAAAGCTAACAGTAAACGCATACAAGAAGGATATAGCGTCTTTTCAGGCTTTTTTGGAAAACACATACGAGACCTCAGTTTTAACGACCGTAAACTATGCGCAAATAAGGAGTTGGATTGTTAGCTTAGTAGAAGCTAAAATTACTAACCGAAGCATAAACAGAAAAGTTTCAGCATTAAATTCCTATTATAAATTTCAGTTAAAAATTGGCGATTTGGAGGTTAATCCATTGGCTAAGCACAAGGCGTTAAAAACAAGTAAAAAGATACAAGTCCCTTTTTCTGAAATTGAAATTAATAAAGCTTTAGATGAAATTAATTATAACAATGATTTTGAAGGTATTCGAAACAAATTGATTATAGAGCTGTTTTATTCTACGGGAATAAGACGGATAGAGTTAATAGATATAAAAATAGCTGATGTCGATCTCGTTAATAAAACATTAAAAGTGTTAGGTAAGCGAAATAAAGAACGCTATGTGCCGTTATTAGATTCAGTAACAAAAACGGTAAAACACTATATCGCTCAAAGACAGGAGTTAAAAAAAATAGAAGATAAAGAATCTCTTTTTTTGACCAAAAAAGGGGTTAAAGTGTATGAAATGCTTGTCTATAGAATAATAAATGAGTACTTTAGTAAGGTCTCTTTAAAGGTAAAAAAGAGCCCACATATATTGCGACATTCATTCGCAACTCATTTGTTAAATCAAGGCGCAGATTTAAATGCAGTAAAAGAACTTTTAGGGCATTCCAGTCTAGCAGCAACACAAGTCTATACTCATAATAGTATTGGTGAGTTAAAGAAAATATATTCTAAAACACACCCAAGAAGTAAGAAATAAAAACAAAATCATTGTTTAACCAATAAAAATGAAGAATATGAAGGTGAACACACAATCAGTAAATTTTAATGCAGATCAAAAGCTATTGGATTTTATTCAAAAGCGAATGGATAAGTTGGAACTGTTTTACGATAAGGTAATTAAATCAGATGTGTTTTTAAAAGTTGAAAATACTAGCGATAAAGAAAATAAAATATTTGAAGTAAGAGTAAGTGTACCAGGAGATAGTTTTGTCGTTAAAAAGCAATGTAAATCCTTTGAGGAAGGCGCAGATGCCGCTGTAGCATCGTTAGAAAGACAATTAAAGAAACGAAAAGAAAAGCTCAGAGCACATATTTAAAAAAAAAATGAAAATTTTTTTTAAAAAATGCTTTGAATAAAAGAATAAATATTTACATTTGCAGTCCGTTAGAAATAGCGGGCTTTTTTTATGACGAAAAAAGCAGTAAAAAGCCGATGTAGCTCAGCTGGCTAGAGCAGCTGATTTGTAATCAGCAGGTCGTGGGTTCGAGTCCCTCCATCGGCTCAAAATAATCCAAAAATCTTGAGAAAGATAATGGATTGAACGTTCTTTAAAAGAGTGAAAGTTTAAAATAGGGGAGATACTCAAGCGGCCAACGAGGGCAGACTGTAAATCTGCTGACTATGTCTTCGCAGGTTCGAATCCTGCTCTCCCCACTAAATTTTAAACTTAATTGGAATTAAATAATTGCGAGAGTAGCTCAGTTGGTAGAGCGTCAGCCTTCCAAGCTGAATGTCGCCGGTTCGAACCCGGTCTCTCGCTCTAATTATTTAAGCCGGTGTAGCTCAGGGGTAGAGCGTTTCCTTGGTAAGGAAGAGGTCACGGGTTCAAATCCCGTCATTGGCTCTATATTAAGGAAGTTAAAAATAGAACACTAATATTATTATATAACTAAGATTAAATTATTAAAACATGGCAAAGGCAACTTTCGATCGTTCAAAACCACACTTAAATATTGGTACAATTGGACATGTAGATCACGGTAAAACAACGTTAACTGCTGCTATTACTAAAGTATTAGCTGATGCAGGTTTATCAGAAGCAAAAGATTTCGATCAAATCGATAATGCTCCTGAAGAAAAAGAAAGAGGTATCACAATTAATACGTCTCACGTGGAGTATGCGACAGCTAATCGTCACTATGCTCACGTTGATTGTCCAGGTCACGCCGATTACGTAAAGAATATGGTTACTGGTGCTGCTCAAATGGATGGTGCTATATTGGTGGTTGCTGCAACAGATGGTCCTATGCCACAAACACGTGAGCATATCTTATTAGGGCGTCAGGTAGGTATCCCAAGAATCGTTGTGTTCTTGAATAAAGTGGATATGGTTGATGATGAGGAGCTTTTAGAGTTGGTAGATATGGAAGTTAGAGAATTGTTGTCTTTCTATGAGTACGATGGAGATAATGGGCCTGTAGTTTCTGGTTCAGCTTTAGGTGCGCTTAACGGTGAGCAAAAATGGGTAGATACAGTAATGGAATTGATGGCGCAGGTTGATGCTTGGATTGAAGAGCCTACAAGAGAAGTGGATAAAGATTTCTTAATGCCTATTGAAGATGTATTCTCAATTACAGGTCGTGGTACTGTAGCAACTGGACGTATAGAAACGGGTATTGCTAATACTGGAGATCCTGTAGAGATTATTGGTATGGGGGCTGAAAAACTGACTTCTACTATTACAGGAATCGAAATGTTCCGTCAAATATTAGATAGAGGAGAAGCTGGAGATAATGCAGGTATCTTATTAAGAGGTATAGAGAAAACACAAATCTCTAGAGGTATGGTAATCTGTAAGCCAGGTTCTGTAACACCTCACGCTAAATTTAAAGCAGAGGTTTATATCCTTAAAAAAGAAGAAGGAGGACGTCATACACCATTCCATAACAACTACCGTCCACAGTTTTACGTACGTACAACAGATGTAACTGGTAACATTGCTTTACCTGATGGAGTAGAGATGGTTATGCCAGGAGATAACTTGACAATTACAGTAGAATTAATTCAACCAATTGCAATGAACGTAGGTTTACGTTTCGCTATCCGTGAAGGAGGAAGAACAGTTGGTGCTGGTCAGGTAACAGAGATATTATAATAAACTAAGTTTATAAAAATTAAGGTGTTTCGAAAATACTGAAACACCTTAATTTATCTACGGGTTTAGCTCAGTTGGTAGAGCACTGGTCTCCAAAACCAGGTGTCGGGAGTTCGAGTCTCTCAACCCGTGCTTAAAAAACAAAGCTTTTATAGGCTTTGTTTTTAGACGTTAAAAAATAAGTGTAAAGGAGTTTTGTTTTAATCCTTATAAAAAGAATATACATGGCTGGAATAGTAGATTACATAAAAGAATCATTTGGAGAGTTGAAAAACAATGTAACTTGGACTCCATGGGCAGAAACACAACGATTGACTGTTTTAGTAGCTGTGTTTTCAATTGTATTCTCTTTAACAATTTGGGGAATAGACACCGTTTTTAGTAAAGTTATAAGTCAATATTTTAATTTAATAGGTTAACTGGTAAAAAAAATCAGGTTAGTATGGCTGAAGTAGGTGAAAAAAAATGGTACGTTGTAAGAGCGGTAAGTGGGCAAGAAAACAAAATTAAAACTTATATCGAGAATGAAATAGCACGATTAGGTTTACAAGATTATGTTGAGCAAGTATTAGTTCCTACAGAAAATGTTGTTCAAATACGAAATGGAAAAAAAATAACCAAAGAGAAAGTTTATTTCAGTGGTTATATAATGATAAAAGCAAACCTAACAGGGGAGATTCCTCATATTATAAAATCAATTACAAACGTAATTGGTTTTTTAGGTGCTACAAAAGGAGGAGATCCTTTACCTTTAAGACAATCTGAAGTAAACAGAATGTTAGGTAAGGTCGATGAGCTAACGGTAGAAACAGATACAAATGTAGCGATCCCTTATACAAAAGGAGAAACAGTTAAAGTAATAGATGGACCATTTAATGGATTTGATGGTACCATAGAAAACATAAATGAAGAAAAGCGTAAGCTAGAAGTGATGGTTAAAATTTTTGGAAGAAAAACACCATTAGAATTAAGCTATATGCAAGTTGAGAAGATATAATAATTGTTACATAAAGATGGGATCGATTTATGCTTCCAAATAAATAAATGGATACCGAACTAAATTATTGAAAATGGCAAAAGAATTAAGTAAAGTAGTTAAGTTACAAGTAAGGGGAGGTGCTGCGAATCCGTCGCCACCGGTTGGACCCGCTTTAGGTGCTGCTGGAGTTAACATTATGGAGTTCTGTAAGCAGTTTAATGCTAGAACACAGGACAAATCTGGTAAAGTTTTACCAGTTGTTATCTCGGTTTACAAAGACAAATCATTTGAATTTGTAATTAAAACCCCTCCAGCTGCAGTACAATTATTAGAAGCGGCCAAGGTAAAGAAAGGATCAGGTGAACCTCACGTTAAGAAAGTAGCAAAAGTTTCTTGGGATCAAGTCAGAACAATAGCAGAAGATAAAATGGCAGATTTAAATGCCTTTACTATTGAATCTGCAATGAGAATGATTGCTGGTACAGCAAGATCTATGGGTATAACTGTTAAAGGTGGTGAAGCACCTAATTAACCTAAAAAGATTTTAAAATGGCAAGATTAACAAAGAAACAAAAAGAAGCTCAAGCAAAAATCGTAAAGGATAAAATCTATTCTTTAGATGAAGCTTCAGCATTAGTAAAAGAAATAACCAATACAAAGTTTGATGCATCAGTGGATATCGCTGTACGTCTTGGAGTAGATCCAAGAAAAGCTAATCAAATGGTAAGAGGCGTAGTATCGCTTCCTCATGGTACTGGTAAAGATGTAAAAGTATTAGCATTAGTAACTCCAGATAAAGAAGAAGAAGCTAAAGCAGCAGGCGCTGATTATGTTGGATTACAAGAATATCTTGATAAAATTAAATCAGGGTGGACAGATGTAGATGTCATTATTACTATGCCAAGTGTAATGGGTAAATTAGGGCCTTTAGGACGTGTCTTAGGACCACGTGGTTTAATGCCTAACCCAAAAACAGGAACAGTAACAATGGATGTTTCTAAAGCTGTAACAGAAGTTAAAGCTGGTAAAATTGACTTTAAAGTTGATAAAACAGGTATTGTACACGCTGCAATAGGAAAAGCTTCTTTTAGCGCTGATAAAATAGCAGGTAATGCAAATGAATTATTAACAACATTAATGAAACTGAAGCCAACTGCAGCAAAAGGAACTTATGTAAAGAGTATTTTTATCTCTAGTACAATGAGCCCTAGTATAGCAGTTGATACTAAAATCGGTTAATAGTTAAAATAACTTATAATTATGACAAGAGAAGAAAAATCACAAGTTATTGAAGAATTAACTGGAGAGCTAGCTGAAAACGCTAACATATATTTAGCAGATATTTCAGGATTAAATGCAGGTAATACTTCAGATTTACGTCGTGCTTGTTTCAAAGCAAACGTAAAATTAGCAGTAGTAAAAAACACATTACTTGAAAAAGCAATGGAAGCTTCAGACAAAGATTTTGGAGACTTACCTACAACGCTTAAAGGGAATACATCTATAATGTACTCAGAAACTGGTAATGCCCCAGCTAAGGTTATAAAAGCATTTCGTAAGAAATCTGAAAAACCTTTATTAAAAGGAGCGTTTATAGAAGAAGCTGTATACATTGGCGATGACCAACTAGAAATGTTAGTAAACATTAAATCTAGAGAAGAATTGATTGGAGATATCATTGGATTATTACAATCGCCTGCTAAAAACGTAGTTTCTGCACTTCAATCTAGTGGAGGAAAACTTGCAGGTATTCTTAAAACATTATCCGAAAAAGAAGGATAATTTAGAAAGTACGCACTTTATTACAAATATATTATTACAATTACAAAATTATTAAAACGATAGAAAATGGCAGATTTAAAAGATTTCGCAGAACAATTAGTTAATTTAACAGTAAAAGATGTTAATGAATTAGCTAACATATTAAAAGAAGAGTACGGTATTGAGCCTGCAGCTGCTGCTGTAGTAGCTGGACCTGCTGGACCTGGTGCTGAAGCTGCTGAAGAGCAAACTGAATTTGATGTAATCCTTAAAGCTGCAGGTAGCGCTAAGTTAGCTGTTGTAAAATTAGTTAAGGAATTAACTGGATTAGGATTAAAAGAAGCTAAAGGATTAGTTGATGATGCACCAAGTGCAATCAAAGAAGGTGTTTCTAAAGATGAAGCAGAAGGCTTAAAATCTTCTTTAGAAGAAGCTGGAGCAGAGGTTGAGCTTAAGTAAGCTTTACTATAAAACAATACAAAGGTTTAGGTCTGGAGAATAATCTCCAAGACCTAGACCATTTGTCGTATATAGTGCCCAACTATATACAATCATATTTTTTTTAATCAAAATTTCGTCCATTGATGTTAGTAACACAAGCTGAAAGATTAAATTTCTCGTCTATTATCAATAGAACTGAATATCCAGATTTTATGGATATTCAAATAAAGTCCTTCCAGGATTTTTTCCAATTAGAAACTAAATCTGAAGAAAGAGGTGATGAAGGGTTGTACAATACCTTCATGGAAAACTTTCCAATAACAGACACACGTAATCAATTCGTTTTAGAATTTTTAGATTACTTTATTGATCCACCAAGATACGCTATTGAAGAATGTATTGAAAGAGGACTTACATATAGCGTTCCGCTTAAAGCAAGGTTAAAACTTTATTGTACAGACCCTGAACACGAGGATTTCGAAACTATTGTTCAAGATGTGTACTTAGGTACAATACCTTACATGACTCCAAGTGGTACCTTTTGTATTAATGGCGCAGAACGAGTAGTAGTATCTCAATTGCATAGATCTCCAGGTGTATTCTTTGGACAGTCTTTCCATGCCAATGGGACAAAATTATATTCAGCAAGAGTTATTCCTTTTAAAGGTTCTTGGATTGAATTTGCTACAGATATTAATCAAGTAATGTATGCTTACATCGATCGAAAAAAGAAGTTACCTGTAACAACTTTATTTAGAGCTATCGGTTTTGAGCGTGATAAAGATATTCTTGAAATCTTTGATTTAGCCGAAGAGGTTAAAGTTTCAAAGACAGGACTAAAAAAATACCAAGGTAGAAAACTAGCAGCGCGTGTATTAAATACATGGCATGAAGATTTCGTAGATGAAGATACTGGAGAAGTAGTTTCTATCGAGCGTAACGAAATTGTGTTAGACCGTGACACCATTTTAGATAAAGAAAACATTGAAGAAATTCTTGAAGTAGGCGTTAAAACTATTCTTTTACACAAAGAAAGTGCTGAACAAGGAGATTACGCAATTATACATAATACACTTCAAAAGGATCCAACAAATTCTGAAAAAGAAGCTGTAGAGCATATTTATAGACAACTACGTAATGCTGAGCCGCCAGATGAGGAAACAGCACGTGGAATTATAGATAAATTATTCTTTAGTGATCAACGTTACTCTTTAGGAGAGGTAGGTCGTTATAGAATGAACAAGAAATTAGGGTTAGATATCGGTATGGACAAGCAAGTACTTACCAAAGAAGATATCATTACCATTATAAAGTACTTAATAGAACTGATAAACTCTAAAGCAGAGATTGATGATATCGATCACTTATCTAATCGTCGTGTACGTACGGTAGGGGAACAATTATCTCAACAATTTGGAGTTGGTTTAGCACGTATGGCGCGTACTATTCGTGAACGTATGAACGTTCGTGATAACGAAGTTTTTACACCTATAGATTTAATTAACGCAAAGACACTGTCTTCTGTGATTAATTCCTTCTTTGGAACCAATCAGTTATCTCAATTTATGGATCAAACGAATCCTTTGGCAGAGATTACGCACAAGCGTCGTCTATCTGCCCTTGGACCAGGAGGTTTATCAAGGGAGAGAGCAGGATTTGAAGTTCGTGATGTTCACTATACACATTACGGGCGTTTATGTCCTATTGAAACACCAGAGGGACCAAACATTGGTTTGATCTCATCACTTTCTGTGTTCGCAAAAGTAAATTCAATGGGCTTCATTGAAACGCCATACAGAAAGGTAAACGATGGTGTTGTCGATATTGAAAATACACCAACTTATTTAAGTGCAGAAGAAGAAGAAGAAAAATTAATTGCACAGGCAACTGTAAAAGTTGATGAGAATGGAAAAATCCTTCACGACAAAGTAATTGCTCGTATGGAAGGTGATTTCCCTGTAATAGAGCCAACAAAAGTAGATTATACCGATGTTGCTCCAAATCAAATCTCTTCAATTTCAGCCTCTTTAATTCCTTTCTTAGAGCATGATGATGCGAATAGAGCCTTGATGGGATCAAACATGATGCGTCAAGCTGTACCATTATTACGTCCTCAAGCTCCTATTGTAGGAACAGGATTAGAGCGCCAAGTAGCTTCAGATTCAAGAGTATTGATTAATGCAGAAGGAGAGGGAGTTGTACAGTATGTAGATGCTAATGAGATTGTAATACAATATGATCGTACAGAAGACGAGGCTAAAGTAAGTTTTGATAGTGATATTAAACGTTACCCGTTAGTTAAATTTAGAAAAACAAATCAAGGGACTTCTATTAACTTAAAACCTATCGTTAAGAAAGGAGATAAAGTTTCTAAAGGACAAGTGTTATCTGAAGGGTATGCTACTCAAAAAGGAGAATTAGCACTTGGTAGAAATATGAAAGTAGCCTTTATGCCATGGAAAGGGTATAATTTTGAGGATGCGATTGTAATTTCAGAAAAAGTAGTACGTGAAGATATATTTACATCTATTCATATTGATGAGTATTCTTTAGATGTTAGAGATACAAAATTAGGTAATGAAGAGTTAACTAATGACATACCTAATGTTTCTGAAGAGGCGACTAAAGACTTGGATGAAAATGGAATGATTCGTATTGGTGCAGAAGTTAAACCAGGAGATATTCTTATTGGAAAAATTACTCCAAAAGGAGAAAGCGATCCAACACCAGAAGAAAAATTATTACGTGCTATCTTTGGAGATAAAGCTGGAGATGTTAAAGATGCATCTTTAAAAGCTTCTCCATCATTACATGGGGTCGTAATTAATAAAAAACTGTTCTCTCGTGCAATAAAGGATAAACGTAAAAGAGCTCAAGACAAGGAAGATATTTCTCAATTAGAAGGAATCTATAATGCTAAATTTGAAGCATTGCAAACCGTTTTGATAGAAAAGTTATTCAATATTGTAAATGGAAAAACATCACAAGGTATTTTTAACGATTTAGGGGAAGAAGTATTACCAAAAGGTAAGAAGTTTACTTTAAAAATGTTAAATGCTGTCGATGATTATACACACTTAACTTCAGGGACTTGGACTACAGACGATCATACGAATAAATTAGTTGCAGATTTAATTCACAACTATAAGATTAAAGAGAATGATTTACAAGGCGCTCTAAGACGTGAGAAATTTACCATCTCTGTAGGAGATGAATTACCAGCAGGTATTATTAAACTTGCTAAGGTTTATATTGCGAAAAAACGTAAACTTAAAGTGGGGGATAAAATGGCAGGACGTCACGGTAACAAAGGTATTGTTGCGCGTATCGTTCGTCAAGAAGATATGCCATTTCTAGAGAATGGAACACCTGTAGATATTGTATTGAATCCATTAGGGGTACCTTCTCGTATGAATATTGGACAAATATATGAAACTGTTTTAGGGTGGGCAGGTCAAGATTTAGGGCGTACCTATGCAACGCCAATTTTTGATGGTGCTACAATAGATCAAATTAACGAATTCACAGATGAAGCAGGAATTCCTAGATACGGACATACGTATTTATACGATGGTGGAACAGGACAACGTTTTGATCAGCCTGCAACAGTAGGGGTTATCTATATGCTAAAATTAGGGCATATGGTTGACGATAAAATGCACGCACGTTCTATAGGTCCATACTCACTAATTACGCAACAACCTCTTGGTGGTAAAGCACAATTTGGTGGTCAGCGTTTTGGAGAAATGGAAGTTTGGGCACTAGAGGCTTATGGCGCATCTGCTACGTTAAGGGAAATCTTAACCGTAAAATCTGATGATGTGGTTGGTAGAGCTAAAACTTACGAATCTATCGTAAAAGGAGAAGCTATGCCAGATCCAGGATTACCAGAATCTTTCAATGTACTTATGCATGAGTTGAAAGGATTAGGGTTAGACATTAGATTAGAGGAATAATTCATATTCCCGTGTAAACGGGAATCTTTTAAATTGAAGTTTTAACTTTTAAGGTTAAAACTTCAATATAAAAAAAATCAAAGTTTCAGCATTATGGCAAGAAAACAAGATAAGAATACAGTAAAGAGATTTAATAAAATCTCAATTGGTTTGGCATCTCCAGAGTCTATATTAGCAGAGTCTAGAGGAGAGGTTTTAAAACCAGAAACTATCAATTATCGAACACACAAACCTGAGCGAGATGGTTTGTTCTGTGAGCGTATTTTTGGTCCTGTTAAAGACTACGAATGTGCTTGTGGAAAATATAAAAGAATACGTTACAAAGGAATAGTATGTGACCGTTGTGGCGTTGAAGTAACAGAAAAGAAAGTACGTCGTGATAGAGTAGGACACATCAATCTTGTTGTACCTGTTGCTCATATTTGGTATTTCCGTTCTTTACCAAATAAAATAGGATATTTATTAGGCTTACCATCTAAGAAATTAGATATGATTATTTACTACGAGCGTTATGTAGTAATTCAACCAGGTAATGCCAAAAATGAAGAAGGTGAGCCATTACAAAAAATGGACTTCTTAACAGAAGAAGAATACCTTAATGTATTAGAAAGTCTTCCTATTGAGAATCAATATCTAGATGAAACAGACCCAGAAAAGTTTATTGCTAAAATGGGAGCTGAATGTTTAATAGAATTGTTGTCTAGAATAGATTTAGATACATTATCATACCAATTACGTCATAAAGCAAATACTGAAACGTCTAAACAACGTAAAACAGAAGCTTTAAAACGTCTACAAGTTGTAGAAGCTCTACGTGAGTCTAATAACAACAGAGAAAATCGTCCAGAATGGATGATTATGAAAGTTGTGCCAATTATTCCACCAGAATTACGACCATTAGTGCCATTAGATGGAGGGCGTTTCGCTACTTCAGATTTAAATGATTTATACCGTCGTGTAATTATACGTAATAATCGTTTAAAAAGATTAGTGGAAATTAAAGCTCCTGAAGTAATCTTACGTAATGAAAAACGTATGCTACAGGAATCAGTAGATTCATTATTTGATAACACACGTAAGTCTTCGGCAGTAAAAACAGATTCTAATAGACCATTAAAATCGTTATCCGATTCGCTTAAAGGTAAACAAGGACGTTTCCGTCAAAACTTATTAGGTAAGCGTGTCGATTATTCTGCACGTTCTGTAATTGTTGTAGGACCAGAATTAAAATTATTTGAGTGTGGTTTACCAAAAAATATGGCAGCCGAGCTTTACAAACCTTTTATTATTAGAAAATTAATAGAAAGAGGAATTGTAAAAACCGTAAAATCTGCTAAAAAGATTATCGATAAAAGAGAGCCTGTAGTTTGGGATATTTTAGAGAATGTTCTAAAAGGTCACCCTGTACTACTTAACCGTGCTCCTACGCTTCACCGTTTAGGTATCCAAGCATTTCAACCGAAACTTATTGAAGGTAAAGCAATACAATTGCACCCATTAGTATGTACGGCTTTTAATGCCGATTTTGATGGGGATCAAATGGCGGTACACTTACCATTAGGACCAGAAGCAATTTTAGAGTGTCAGTTATTAATGTTGGCCTCTCATAATATATTAAATCCTGCAAACGGATCACCAGTAACGGTACCTTCTCAGGATATGGTACTTGGTCTTTATTATATGACCAAATTGCGTAAGTCTACTCCAGAATTAATAATTAAAGGAGAAGGTTTAACTTTCTACTCTGCAGAAGAAGTAACGATTGCTTATAATGAGCAACGTGTAGATTTAAATGCTCAAATTAAAGTAAGAACAATAGACTTTAATGCAGCAGGAGAATTAGTACCACAAATTATAGAAACAACTGTAGGGCGTGTCCTTTTTAATGAAAAAGTACCAGCTGCAGCAGGATATATAAACGAAGTCTTAACCAAAAAATCTCTTAGAGATATTATTGGAGGGATTTTAAAAGTAACTAGTGTACCAGAAACAGCAGCTTTCTTAGATGAAATTAAAACCTTAGGTTATAACTTCGCATTTAGAGGTGGATTATCATTTAGTTTAGGAGATATTATTATCCCACCAGAAAAGCAATCAATGATTGATGCTGCCAATAAGAAAGTAGATGGTATTACTGGAAACTATAACATGGGACTTATAACAAATAATGAACGTTATAACCAAGTTATTGATATCTGGACATCAACAAATGCAGAGTTGACAGAGTTGTCTATGAAACGTATTAGAGAGGATCAACAAGGATTTAACTCTGTGTATATGATGCTTGATTCTGGAGCCCGTGGATCTAAAGAACAGATTCGTCAGCTTACAGGTATGCGTGGATTAATGGCAAAACCTAAGAAATCTAATGCAGGTGGAGGAGAGATTATTGAAAATCCAATTCTTTCTAACTTTAAAGAAGGACTTTCAATTTTAGAATACTTTATATCTACACACGGGGCACGTAAAGGTCTTGCCGATACAGCACTTAAAACTGCAGATGCCGGGTATTTAACACGTCGTTTGGTAGATGTATCTCAAGATGTCATTATTAATAGTGAAGACTGTGGTACATTACGAGGTGTAGAAGTTACTGCACTAAAAAAGAATGATGAAGTTGTAGAAAAATTAAGCGCACGCGTCGTAGGTCGTATAGCTCTTAATGATATATACAACCCATTAACAGAGGAGGTTATAGCAACTTCAGGAGAATTAATTAGTGATGAAATTGCTAAAAAAATCGAAGAATCGCCATTAGATGCTGTCGAAGTACGTTCTCCACTAAGTTGTGAAGCTAAGAAAGGAATTTGTGCTAACTGCTACGGACGTAACTTGGCAACAAATAAAATGGTACAACGTGGAGAAGCTGTTGGTGTAGTAGCAGCACAATCTATTGGTGAACCAGGAACACAGTTAACATTGCGTACTTTCCACGTAGGAGGTATTGCAGGTAACATTTCTGAGGAAAACAAGTTGGCTGCTAAATTTGATGGTATTGCAGAAATAGAAGAATTAAAAACAGTTAAAGGCGAAGATAAAGAAGGAAATGAAATAGATATTGTCATTTCACGTACTTCTGAGTTGAAACTTATTGACAAGAAGACAGGTATAACATTAAGTACTAATAATATTCCTTACGGTTCAGCTATATTCATTAAGAGTGGCGATAAACTAAAAACAGGAGATGTTGTTTGTGAATGGGATCCATATAATGGTGTTATTATTTCAGAATTTGCTGGAAAAGTTAGATATGAGAATATTGAACAAGGTGTAACTTATCAAGTTGAAATTGATGAACAAACCGGTTTCCAAGAGAAAGTAATTTCTGAATCTAGAAACAAGAAATTAATACCAACACTTATTGTGGAAGATGCTAAAGGAGAAGCGATTCGTTCGTATAACCTCCCAGTAGGAGCCCACATAATGATAGACGATGGCGAGAAGATTAATATTGGTAAAATATTAGTTAAAATCCCTCGAAAATCTGCAAAAGCAGGGGATATTACAGGAGGTCTACCACGTGTAACAGAGTTGTTTGAAGCACGTAACCCTTCTAACCCAGCAGTTGTAAGTGCCATAGATGGTGTGGTTTCTTTTGGTAAAATTAAGCGTGGTAATCGTGAGATTATTATAGAGTCTAAATTAGGAGACATTAAAAAATACTTAGTTAAATTATCAAATCAAATTCTTGTACAAGAAAATGATTTTGTGAAAGCAGGGATGCCTTTATCAGACGGTTCTATTACTCCAAATGATATTTTAAATATAAAAGGGCCTTCAGCAGTACAACAGTATTTGGTTAACGAAGTTCAAGAAGTATACCGATTACAAGGGGTGAAAATTAATGATAAGCATTTCGAAGTAGTCGTGAGACAAATGATGAGAAAAGTTAAAATAATTGATTCAGGAGATACTATTTTCTTAGAAGATCAATTAGTACACAAATCTGATTTTATCGAACAAAATGACGAAATATTTGGTAAGAAAGTTGTTGAAGATGCAGGAGAATCTACAAATCTTAAAGAAGGACAGATTATTACATCTTTCGAATTAAGAGATGAAAATTCATTATTGCGTCGTGAAGATAAAAAGTTAGTTGTAGCTAGAGATGCACAACCAGCAACAGCAACACCTATTTTACAAGGTATTACAAGAGCTTCTTTACAAACCAAATCGTTTATATCTGCGGCATCGTTCCAGGAAACAACGAAAGTACTTAATGAAGCAGCTGTAGCAGGTAAAATAGATTCTCTTGAAGGTCTTAAAGAAAATGTAATTGTAGGACATAGAATTCCAGCAGGAACAGGAATGCGAGCTTATGATAATATTATAGTAGGATCTAAGGAAGAATTTGATGAAATGATGAAAGCTAAAAAAGAAGTAAATTATAATTAAGAATTATAGTTTGTCTAAAAGCAGAAATCTAATAGATTAAAACATCAGTTTTAATTTTTAAGACAATTATAAAAGTCCTGCTTAATGCAGGACTTTTTATTTGATATATAATATTAACAGCACTTTCGTTAAACCTGAAAGCGTAAATACATATACTATGGCAGACCATAAAGAAGAAAAAAAACAAGGACAAATTAACATTGAGTTAGATGAGAAAATAGCAGAAGGGATCTATTCTAATCTAGCAATTATAAACCATTCGGTATCTGAATTTGTTGTAGATTTTGTAAGTATAATGCCTGGCACACCAAAAAGTAAAGTGAAATCCAGAATTATATTAACACCACAACATGCAAAACGCTTACTGAAAGCATTAAATGATAACGTTAAACGTTTTGAAAATGCACACGGTGAAATTAAAGATTATGAGCAAGCCCCAATTCCATTAAACTTTGGTCCAACAGGTCAGGCATAATAAAAAAAGCCCTTTGAAAATTTTCAAAGGGCTTTTTTTTGTATAAAAAGTAATTTTATTACTCGAATTCAGAAACATAATGAAACGTAATACTTGGATATTTTTGCTGAGTCATTTGTAAAGAAAACGAAGAATCTGCTAAGAACACCAATTGCCCTTGCTTATCTTTAGCTAAAAAACGCTGTTTTACTCTTAAAAAGTCTTTATATTCTTCACTTTTAGAATCTTCAGGATCTACCCAACATGCTTTATAAACATTTAAATTTTCATAAGTACATTTAGCCCCATATTCATGTTCTAATCTATATTGAATAACTTCATATTGTAATGCACCAACGGTACCGATAACTTTTCTGCCGTTTAATTCTAAAGTAAATAATTGCGCAACACCTTCATCCATTAATTGGTCAATCCCTTTATATAATTGTTTTGATTTTAAAGGATCAGCGTTGTTTATATATCTAAAGTGTTCTGGCGAAAAACTAGGAACCCCTTTATAATTTAAAACTTCACCTTCTGTAAGAGTGTCTCCAATTTTAAAATTCCCGGTGTCTTGTAGACCGACAATATCTCCAGGATAAGAGATGTCTACAATTTCTTTCTTTTCGGCAAAAAAGGCATTAGGACTAGAGAATTTAACCTTTTTATTGTTACGAACATGCAAATAAGGCGCATTACGCTTAAACTCACCTGAAACAATTTTAACAAAGGCAAGCCTGTTTCTGTGATTAGGATCCATATTGGCATGTATTTTAAATACAAATCCTGTGAATTTTTCTTCTTCAGGGTTGACTAAGCGTTCTTCACTTTGTTTAGGCCTTGGTTTAGGTGCTATATCTATAAAGCAGTCTAATAATTCTCTGACCCCAAAATTATTTAAAGCAGAACCAAAAAAGACAGGTTGTAAATGACCTTCTAAATAATCTTCGTTATTGAAAGAAGGGTAAATACCTTCAACCAATTCTAGCTCTTCTCTTAAGGTATCGGCAGCAGTATCTCCTATTAAAGTATTTAATTCATCAGAATCTAAATTAGAAACTTCTACGGTTTCTTCAATATCTTTTCTATTATCTCCACTAAAAAGATTAATGTTTTTTTCCCATAGATTATAGATCCCTTTAAAGTCATAGCCCATTCCAATTGGAAAACTTAAAGGAGTTACCTTTAAACCTAGTTTTTGTTCAATTTCATCTAGTAATTCAAAAGCATCTTTACCTTCTCTATCCATTTTGTTTATAAAAACAATCATCGGGATATTTCTCATGCGACAAACTTCAACTAACTTTTCGGTTTGCTCTTCAACCCCTTTTGCGACATCAATAACAACAATAACACTATCTACAGCGGTTAACGTTCTAAAAGTATCTTCAGCAAAATCTTTATGTCCTGGTGTGTCTAGAATATTAATCTTTATACCATCGTATTCAAAGGCTAAAACCGAAGTTGCTACAGATATTCCACGCTGACGTTCGATTTCCATAAAATCACTAGTAGCCCCTTTTTTTATTTTATTACTTTTTACAGCTCCAGCCTCTTGTATGGCTCCACCAAAAAGAAGAAGCTTCTCTGTAAGTGTTGTTTTTCCTGCATCTGGGTGAGAGATTATACCAAAGGTCCGTCTGCGTTTAATTTCGTCTATAAATTTCATAAAATTAAATTTTGGCAAATATAAATTTAAATATTCAACTCCCTTTACTTTTCATTCAAAACCTGAAACTCTGAAGGCTATTATATCGCAAATACACGATGATAGTTTAAAAGGAGTCCTTATTAAAGAGCAAAGCGATTCATCTTATTATTTAAAATTAACTCAAAACAATTAGAAACTATAAGCTATTTTGTAAATTTGCTCTTACTCAATATGTGAAATAGTGGAAGAAAACGTTATACTTGTAGACGAAAAAGACCAACAAATAGGCTTGATGCCTAAGTTAGAAGCTCATGAAAAAGGAGTTCTACATCGCGCTTTTTCTGTTTTTATTTTTAATAATAAGAATGAATTAATGCTTCAACAAAGGGCTATGAGTAAGTACCATTCTCCAGGGTTGTGGACAAACACATGTTGTAGTCATCAACGAGAAGGAGAAAGTAATTTACAAGCCGGAACGAGACGATTAAAAGAAGAAATGGGATTTGTAACGACTCTAGAAGAAAAAACTTCCTTTATATATAAAGCGCCTTTTGATAATGGTTTAACCGAGCATGAATTAGATCATATTATGATTGGTTATTATAATGAGTCGCCAATAGTAAATGTAGAAGAAGTAGAATCTTGGAAATGGATGCCATTAGAAATGGTAAAACAAGACATAAAAATTAACCCAGAGCAATATACAGCTTGGTTTAAAATCATATTTGATAAATTTTACAAATTTATAAACGTTGTAGATGAGAGTAACTGTTAATAGGAAAGCACATTTTAATGCCGCTCATAGATTATATCGTAAAGACTGGTCTTTCGAAAAAAATGAAGCCGTATTCGGAAAATGTAATAATCCTAGTTTTCATGGGCATAATTATGAGCTTATAGCGAGTGTAACAGGAGATATAGATCCAGAAACAGGATACGTTATAGATGTTAAAATTTTAAAAGACATAATAAAGAGTGAGATTGAGGATGCTTTCGATCATAAGAATTTAAATTTAGATGTTCCAGAATTTGAAACATTAAATCCAACCGCAGAAAATATAGTAGTAGTTATTTACAATAAAATAAAACAAAAGTTAGATGTTAAATTAGATTTAGCGGTGACACTCTACGAAACACCTCGTAATTTTGTAACTTATTCTGGAAATTAATTTATGTCAACAAAATTTTATCCAATACAATTTGAGCCTATTTTAAAAGATAAAATATGGGGAGGACAAAAACTAAAGACATTTTTAAATAAACCTAGTACATTACCTAAGATAGGTGAAAGCTGGGAAATTAGTGATGTGCAAGGCGATATTTCAATAGTAAGTAACGGTGAATTTAAAGGCCTTAGTTTAAAAACATTATTAGAAACCTACAAAGGGGATTTAATAGGGGAAAAGAACTATAACATTTTTGGAAATCAATTCCCCTTATTAATTAAGTTTATAGATGCAAAAGAACATTTATCTATTCAATTACATCCAAATGATGAGTTAGCAGCAAAGCGTCATAATTCCTTTGGGAAAACAGAGATGTGGTATGTTATGCAAGCAGATGAAGATTCAAAACTAATAGTAGGTTTTAATAAAGAAATAAACAGAGAAACTTATTTGAACCATTTAGATAATAAAACACTACCTGAAATTTTAAATTTTGATACCGTTAAAAAAGGAGATGCTTATTTTATTGAAGTGGGCAGAGTACATGCTATTGGAGCAGGAGTGATGTTGGCAGAAATACAGCAAACGAGTGACATTACCTATAGAGTTTATGATTGGGATAGAGTAGACAGTAAAGGAGAAGCTAGAGAATTACACAACGATTTAGCAATTGATGCCATTGATTTTAAAATGAAAGATGATTTTAGAGTCCGTTATTCTAAAAGCGAAAACATTTCTAATAGAATGATAAATTGTACTTATTTTACTACAAACTATATTTTAATTGAAGAAGACGTTATTGAAAAAGAAAATACTTTTGATTCTTTTATAATATATATGTGTGTAGATGGAGAAGCAGAGCTAATCATAGGGACAAATTCTAAAACTATAAAAATAGGAGAAACCCTTCTGTTACCTGCAAAAATTAAAACGTTTGAAATTACAGCAAAAAAGGCAGAACTATTAGAAGTTTATGTGTAATTTTGCAAACAATAAAAAATAAATATTATGGCAAATAAAAGAGACCTAAAAAAAGACATTAATTATGTTATAGGTGATATTATTGAAGCAGTTTACGTTTGGGAATATTCAAATACAGAAAAAGATACAAAAAATAGTGAAGCGCTAATTGATGAAGCTATTGAAGTTTTTGACGATCTAATCGCTAAAGTAAATGCTAAAGATGTTGAAAATAAGAAGGTTCACTTTAAAGCAATCAGTCAAGAGCTGGAGGACAAAGGGCGAGCACTTATTGAGAAGATAAATAAGTTAGCATAATTTTTTAAAAAAAGTTTGTAGATATTAATTACAATGTTATATTTGCACTCGCATTGCCGATGTAGCTCAGCTGGCTAGAGCAGCTGATTTGTAATCAGCAGGTCGTGGGTTCGAGTCCCTCCATCGGCTCTTAATAAAAACCATTCTTTTTAGAATGGTTTTTTTTTGCCATAATTTTAATCTGAGAATGTTTTAAAAAAGTCAAACCCAGCAATTTTATTAGCCCCTAAGATATTGTTTCAATAAAAAAGAACATTAGGTCTTCTCAAAATGCTAAACAGGTATATTAAAACAGTAAACCAGCTACGAGATGTTGATTCAATAAAACAAATCGCCATCACAATATCAAAGCTAATAATAGCATGAGCAGAGATTAAGCTCTGTAATAAGAGTTCGACTAGAATAAAGGGACTATTATACCTAATAATGTATAGCAATTAAAATAATCTAAAATCTCTCAATAACGTAATACTAAAAAAAAAGCGTATTAAAATCTCATCACCCTAATTAATATAAAAAGAGAAAGGTCCTTCTATAAAATAAAGAGTAAAAGTTCTAAAACAAAGCCCTAAAAACACCAAAACATAACAAAAAGCCAATAAGATCAAAACCTTTATAAAAATAAAACTCTGTAAACACCTTAAAACAAAGCAATTAAATAAAAAGCAAATAACTCCTAATAAAAAGAATAAAAAAAAGCTTGCAGGAGCGCTAAGAGGATGTATATTTGCAGCCGCTTAGCACGTATGCCACAAGGCAAAAGAGTAAAAGCGACGTTCAGAAACAAGGCTAAAAAAGAATTACAACAAAAAACCAAAAAAATCTTGCGAGATTAAAAAGGAGTTGTATATTTGCAGCCGCTAAGCGATTAAGCGCTTAGAGAAACAAGAAAAAAAGTTCATAAACATATTGAATTGACAGCGTAGATTAACATTGGAAACGATGTTAATTACAAAAAGAGAATAAACCATTTTGAGTACTTAGAAAAGTTCCTTAATTGTTAAACAATATTTAAGATTTAACGATGAAGAGTTTGATCCTGGCTCAGGATGAACGCTAGCGGCAGGCTTAA